>NZ_JBKGHJ010000189.1:0-14822 GCF_046520365.1 Corallococcus sp. 4LFB | reverse complement strand
GCCGCTCCGGGCGCGGCCGCCGCCGCAGCCAGCCGGGGGCCGAGGCGCGGTCACCGTCTGCTTGTAGCCGGACTCCAGCGAGGCATCGAAGTCCTTCTCACCGGAGGCGGCCAGCCCCTCCACCTTGCTGGTGATGAAGGCGCCGATGCGCATGAACGGCATCGTCATGGACTCCCAGAGCGACACGGGCTGGCGGACGAGCTGCGTGACGATGGCGTCGCTCTCCTTGCCGTCCACGTCGTAGAACACGCCGCGCTTGCCCACGACGAGCTCCGTGCTGCGGCCGGCGGTGACGGGCACCGCCACCTCGTAGGCCTCCGTCGCGTCCCGGGGCATCACCTTCACGTAGAGGATGCAGGTGGTCCCCTGCCCCGTCAGCGCCGCGTGCGCCGCGCGGTCCGTCACCAGCACGGACAGCGTGTACTTGCGCCCGCCCAGGATGAGCGTGCCCTTCTCCATCAGCGCCCGCCGCTTGGGCAGGTACAGGCTGGGCATGCTGATGAAGTTGTTGGAGAACAGCAGCAGCCAGCGCTGGTACAGCACCAGCCGCTCCAGCTCCGCGATGACGTCCAGCGTGGGCTTGAGCGACAGGTCCTCGCGGCTCGCCGCCTCCAGCGCGTCCAGGTCCTCGTCGGACACCGCGCCCAGCGTGTCCGCCACCGCGTGCAGCGCGCTCGCGTCGCGCTTGCCCTGCCAGCCGAGGATTCCTTCCGCCTTCGCGGACAGCTCGCGCCAGGCCGTGTCCGTCAGCTTCACGCCGTCGCCCAGGAGCGGCGTCGCCACCTCCCGGTGGAAGGCCTCCAGCTTCTCGTAGCCGGCGCCGCGGTACAGCCGCGCCCACACCAGCACGCCAGACGGATCCGGCGGCGCGATGGGCAGCTCGTTCGCGGCCTTGCCCATGGCGCCCAGGTCGCCCAGCGCGCCCTCCACGCGGTCCGCGCGCAGGCGCAGGCTGGCGGCGGCCTCCGGCTGCGCGGCCACCAGCCGGCACTGCACGAAGTAGCCGTCCAAGAGCGGCGCCACGTCGTGGACACGCTTCGCCTGCTCCAGGCTCGCCGCGCCCCAGGTGAAAGCCGCGTCCCGGCCGCCCAGGTGCGCGAGCAGCGCCGCGCGCTCCTCGCGGAAGCGCTTCACCAGGTCCACGTCCACGCCCGCCAGGCCCGCGCGGTTCGTCCGCTGCGGGAAGGCCGCGATGATGGACTGGGCCAGGGGCCGCAGCCGCTCCGGCAGCGACACCGGCGCGATGATGCCGTCGCCGTTCTTGCCCGCGTCGCGCAGCGCCTTGTCGCTGGTGCGCAGCTGCTCCAGCGACAGGCGCGTGGTGTCCGGCGCTTCGAGCGTGCGCAGCACCAGCTCCGCCGCGCCCCTGAGGTTGTTCGCCGTGTCGAGAGCGCTGACAGCTCCAGCACGTCGCTGCCCGCGTCCGCGCCCTTGCGGTCCTTCAGCCGCGCCGCCGTCCAGTCCACCGCGGCGCGCAGCTCCTCCACGCGGATGCGGCGGTTGCCGTCCGCGTCCAGCAGCGACAGGAAGCGCGGATCACACGCGATGCCCTCCATGGGGCACGCGAGCGCCATCCACTGCGTCGCGGGAATCCTCACCGCTTCGGTGAGGGTGTTGAAGTCGGGGATGTCGACCTGGAGCGAGCCGCCGTAGCGGCGATAGACGAGCTGTGCCATTCGGCGCGCGAAGACAGCACACCCCGTCCGGGCGTGCACGCCTCAACGTGCGGGCGCGCCCGGGAAGGAAGGCCCTGGCGGCCCTCCCCTCCCTGGGTCAGCCCCTACTGCGCGGCGGCGACGGCGCTGTAGACGCCGGGGTTCTGCCCCTGGCTGATGATGTAGACGGCCCGCGCGTCGTCCTTGCCCGCGAAGTACACGGGCACCTGCACGCCCTGGTCGAGCGTCTTGCGCGCGCCCGACTTCACGTCGTAGACGGCCACGTCGTAGGTGTCCGAGTCCATGCGCGCGTACGTCGCGAGCACGCGGGCGCCGTCCTCCGAAATCTTGTAGCTGAAGATGCCCTGCAGCCACGTCTTCGCCTCGGCCTGCTTCTCGCCCAGCGCCATGGCCTTGAAGTCGCACGCGCGGCCGTTGCGGATGCAGTTGGTGCGGAACACCACCGCGGCGTTCTCCGGCGCGAAGCCGTAGCCGAACACGCCCGGCTGCACCTTCTCCGCCTTCTCCTGGCCCAGCGCGTACAGCATCAGGTCCACGGAGAACACCGGCTTCACGAAGCGCGACAGGAACGCCACGTAGCGGCTGTCCGAGCCCCACACGAAGTTGGGCACCCGGTCCCCCACGCGCTTGGGCGCGCCCTCCGGCAGAGCCGCCACGCCCAGGAAGCCCGCGCGCGACGGCTGGTCGTACTTCTCCAGGAAGGCCACCGCCTTGGAGTCCGGCGCGAACGCCATCTCCTCCACGGCCTCGCCGACCTTGCGACCCGCGCCTCCGGACGCCGGGCCCACGTGCAGGTCCCCCAGTTGCTCCGGCTTGCCGTTCTCCGTGCGCGCCAGCCACTGGCCATCCGGCGAGAAGCCGAAGTTCTTCGTGCCCACCGCCAGCTTCGTCCCCTTCAGCGCGGGCACGTCCGCGAGGAACAGGTCATACATCCCGCGCACGGCCTGGCTGCGCACCTGGTAGGCCACGTGCTTGCCGTCGGAGGACACCTGGTAGTCGCCCACCTGATCCGCCAGCTTGCGCGGCGGCTCGTTGGAGCCCACCGTCACCGCCGCCAGCCCGCCTGCGGCCGACAGCCGGCGCTTGAAGAGCAGCGTCTTGCCGTCCGGCGTGAACTGCGCGGTGCTCACCTCGCCCGCCACGTCCTGGAACGGCCCCTGCGGCAGCTTGCCCAGCTTCAGCGTGCCCGCGTCCACGAAGGCCACGTTCACCCCGTCCGGGGACGGCAGCAGGTAGCTCACCGCCGTGCCCAGCTTCACCGGCTCCGCGCCCGCGTCCGCGAGCGGCAGCACGTTCAACTCACCGGACTGCGAGGCCGGGTTGTAGCCCGTCACGTACAGGAGGTGCTTCGAGTCCTGGGAGAACAGCAGGCTGCCCGGCACGTTCGTCACGCCGTCCCCCAGCGCGCGCGCCTTCCCGCCCGCCACCGGCACGACGTGCAGCTGCCCCACCAGCATCTGCGGTGGGATGCCGTCCAGCCGGGGCTTCTGCCCGTTGAGCAGGAACGTGGCGTACTGCCCGTCCGGCGACAGGCGCAGGTCCGCCGCGCGTCCCGCCGCGAGCAACTGCCCCTGCCCGCCCACCACCGAGGTGCCCTTCGCAGCGCTGCGGACCGTGTCGCCCTGCGCGGCGCTGCGCTGGGAGGGCGCGCTGTTGTCCTCGCTCTTCTTGCATCCCGACAACGCCACCAGGCCCAAAAGGCCCACCAGGCCCACCATCCCAGGTCGCTTCATGCGCTCGTCTGTCCTTCCGTCTGGGCGACAACGCCCGCGAGTGGCAGCCACGCCGCCAGGTCCTGCTTCGCCCGCGCCGAGTAGGCCGCGCGCTTGTCCGCCTTCTTCATCCGCCCCGACAGGGGCGGGAACAAACCGTAGATGACGTTGGTGGGCTGGTGCGGATGATCCGGCGGGTGCGCTTCCCCCGTCAGGTGCCGGTACAGCGACCCAGCGCCGTCGTCGCCGGGGGCGCGACGAACGCGGTGCCCGTCAGGCGCGCGTGCACCGCCAGCGCCACCAGGTAGCCGCACGCCGCGCTCTCCACGTAGCCCTCCACGCCCGTCACCTGTCCCGCGAAGAACACCCGCCGCTCCGTCTTCAACGACAGGTCCTCCGCCAGCAGGCGGGGCGAGTCGATGAACGTGTTGCGGTGGATCTGCCCCATCCGCAGGAACTCCGCATTCTGGAGGCCCGGGATGCACGTGCTGAAGATGCGCTTCTGTTCACCCCACGTCAGACGCGTCTGGAAGCCCACCATGTTCCAGGCCGTGCCCGCGCGGTCCTCCATGCGCAGCTGCACCACCGCGTACGGGTCCGTCCCCGTGCGCGGGTCCTTCAGCCCCACCGGCTTCATGGGCCCGTAGGCCAGCGTGTCGTCGCCGCGCTCCGCCATCACTTCAATGGGCAGACACCCTTCGAAGTACTTCGGTTCCTCGAAGCTGTGCGGCACCACCTTCTGGCCCGCCTTCACCTCGTTCACGAAGCGGTAATACTCGTCCTTCGTCATGGGCAGGTTGAGGTAGTCATCCCCGCCGCCCTTGCCGTAGCGGCTCTGCCGGAACGCGATCTCCATGTCGATGGATCCCCGGACAGGATGGGCGCGATGGAGTCGTAGAAGTAGAGCTTCGTGCCCACGTGGCGCTCCAGGTCCGCCGTGAGCGCCTCCGA
Organism: Corallococcus sp. 4LFB; assembly: GCF_046520365.1. NCBI lineage: Bacteria > Pseudomonadati > Myxococcota > Myxococcia > Myxococcales > Myxococcaceae > Corallococcus > Corallococcus sp. 4LFB. The sequence goes on along the minus strand of NZ_JBKGHJ010000189.1, from coordinate 10,483 downwards.
CGTCAGCGGCCCCGTCGCCACCACCACCACGCCGTCCTCGGGCAGCCGCTCCACCTCACCGCCCACCAGCTCCACGCCCGCGCCGGACACCAGCCGGGTGGTGATTTCACGCGAGAAGCCCTCGCGCTCCACCGCCAGCGCGTCGCCCGCGGGCACGCGGTGCAGGTCCGCGCTGCTGAGCACCAGCGAGCCCAGCGCGCGCAGCTCCGCGTGCAAGAGGCCAATGGCGCTCTCCGGGTTGTCCGAGCGCAGCGAGTTGCTGCACACCAGCTCCGCGAGCGTGTCCGACTTGTGCGCGGGGGAGCGCTTGTGCGGCTTCATCTCCCGCAGCACCACCGGCACACCGCGCCGCGCCAGCTGGTACGCGCACTCCGTCCCGGCCAGGCCGCCGCCAATCACCGTCACCCGCTGCTGCTTCACGTCCGACATGCATGCCTCCGGGCCCCCTCGTACCGGGTGCCCAAAGGGCCCTGTTAGCAGAGAGACCACGCCCTTTCACGTCCGCCCGCCTGCCCTACGTCCCACCATGCGTGCGGAACGGGAGGCGAGGTTTCCCCACCTGGGATCCAACCCTAGGTTTCTCGCGGTCTTCGCTCGGGACGGGGAAGCGTCCGGGCGAGCGCCCTTCAACCGCGATTCTGGGATGGGAGTGACGCAGCCATGAGCCGAACCGACGACTTGCTGAAGATCCGGAGCCTGCTGCAGGAGCGTCGCAGGACCACCGAGACCGCCCAAGCGGGCGCCCGCCGCGAGCTGGCCGCGCTGAAGGACCAGGAGCGAGACCCCGAATACGAGGAGCAGGCGCAGGCGGAGCTGGCGGACTACACGCTGTCCACGCTGATTGAGGCGCAGCGCCGGGAGATCATGCTGATTGACGCCGCGCTCAGCCGCATGGACAACGACGTGTTCGGCGAGTGCGTGGACTGCGGCAATGAAATCTCGCTGGACCGGCTGGAGGCCATGCCCTTCGCCATCCGCTGCGAGGAGGACGCCGCCATCCACGAGCAGGAGACGCGAGAGGCCGCGCGCCACGTGGGCAGCCTGTCCCTCTAGCGAAGCCGTGCAAGCGCTCCCCCGTGCCTCCATCCCGCGCGGGGGAGTCGTGCGTCCGGCGGCTACTCGCTGTCGCGCTGGAGCACGATGAAGCGGTAGTTCTGCAGCTCGTTCTCGCCCGCCGTGTAGAGCACCGTGAGCAGCAGGTCGTACGGGACCATCTTGTCCGCGATGACCGACAGCTCGTGGCTGAAGGGGGCCGCCGGGTTGCGCTCCGCGATGAACTTGAGCTTCGAGACTTCCTTCTTCAGCTGCGCGTCCAGCCCCAGCACCAGGCGGCCCTGGAGCTGGGCCTCCGGGATGCGGCCGTCCTTCAGCCGCACGACCTCCCGGTCACCCACCAGGATGTTCTTGGGGGTGATGGTGATGGCCACCGTGTCCTTGGGCGTGGCGCGCGTGGAGGACACCGGCGGCCGGACGTCCTCGGACGCGGTGATGGCCGCGGAGGACGACGCGAAGGACTTCAGGAGGAACACCAGGATGATGGTCATCATGTCCATCATCGCGGTGATGTTGAGCTCCTTCACCTCGCTGGCGGCCTCGCGCTCCTTGCGCTTCTTGCGCGTGAGGGCCCGGCGGTAGCGCATGCGCGCGAGCTGCTCGGCTTCTTCGGCGGACAGGGGCGCGGTCTCGGACATGGCTAGAGGACGCCCAGGGTGACGTCGGGGAAGAGCAGCTTGCGCTCGGCGGCGGTGCCCGCCGTCTCACGCAGGGCGTCCATCGTCTGGATCAGCGCCTCGTAGGGGATGTCCGGATCCGCCGCGACGATGACCTTCGTCTCCTGCGGGAAGGCGGCCTTGAGCTTCACCATCCGCGCGGTGAGCGCCGCGAAGTCGTGCGTGCCGTCCGCGCGCACGGGCACCGTGGGCGCCCCACCCTCCGCGGGCGCGGCCTCCGGGCTGTTGCCCCGGACGAAGAGCCCCTTGTGGGAGATGAGCACGGACAGGTTCAGCTTGGGCGCGTCCGCGTCCCCCTGCCCCACGCTCGCGGCGGCGCCGTAGCTGGGCGCGTTCACGTTGAGGGCGCCGAAGGCGGTGAGCCCGGTGATGGACAGCAGCATGAAGATGATGAGGTTCATGAGGATGTCGAGGTACGGGACGATGTTCAGCTCGCCCCCCTCTTCCTCTTCCCTCGGCTTCAGCTTGCGGCGCGAATAGTGGAACGCCATGGCGTGTCCGGTGCCGTGCGGCGGCCTACGACGCGGCGCGGACGTCGGAGTCCGTGGGGACGACTTCCAGCGAGCCCCGGCGCGACAGGAGGTTTTCCAGCTTCAGCGCGTTGAGCTCCACCAGCTCCACCATGTTCTTGGCGTAGTTGCTGAAGAACAGGTGCGCCACGATGCAGAGCACCGCGATGGAGAGGCCGAAGCCCGTGTTGTACATGGCCTCCGAGATGCCGTTGGAGAGCAGCGCCTGCTTCTGCTCCGCCGGCACGTTGCCCAGCGCGCGGAAGGTGCCGATGAGGCCCACGATGGTGCCCACCAGGCCCACCAGCGTCGCGATGTTCGCGAGCGACCACAGCCACTGCACCCGGCGCGAGACGTGCGGCGTGTACTCCGCCAGCGCCTCCTCCACCGCCTTGGCCACCTCCAGCTCACCCCGGTTCGCGTTGATGAGCCCCGCGCGGATGACGCGGGCCAGGGGCGAGCGCGGCGCCATGCCGCAGAACTTCACCGCGCGGTCCAGGTTGCCGCCGCGGACCATCTTGTGGACCTGTTCGATGAACGCCGTCGCGTTCAGGCGGTAGCGGTAGAGCAGCGTCACCGCGCGCTCGCCGATGACGGCCAGCGAGGCCGCCAGCCAGAACAGGTTCACGAACATGAACGGGCCGCCGGCCTTGAACGCGCCGACGATGAAGTCCCCCAGGCCTCCGGAAGAAGCATGGCCCGCCGCGGCGGGGGCGGCCTCGGCCACCACCACGCGCAGCAACTCACTGACAGAGGGAATCATCGCGGATCGCGTCCTTTCGCTGCCCCCCGCGCGCACCCCTGCCGCTTGACGGGCAGGAGGCTGCGATCACGGGCCAGGAGCAATCCGGACTTCTAGGACTTCGCCCGCGAGGGTGTCAAGCCAGGGGGCCGGGCGTACCCCCCTGGAATGACTGGGCTTTTGCGCTCAGGCTTCCACGGTGGGCGTGGGGGCAGGCGCGGCCTCCACGGAAGCCCCCGGAATGGCTGGCTCCACCACCTCGCGGCGGTAGTCGCATTCCTTGTTCGGGCAGGCGATGTAGGCGCCGTCCCGCTTGGAGAACTTCTGCAGGAGGTAGGGCGACGCGCACTGCGGGCAGGCTTCCGCCAGCGGCCGGTCCCACGCGGCGAACTTGCACTCCGGATACCGGTTGCAGCCGAAGAAGATCTTCCCGCGGCCGCTGCGGCGCTCGGTGAGGTAGCCCACCTTGCACTCCGGGCAGTTGACGCCGATGGAGATGGGCTTGGACGTCTTGCAGTCCGGGTAGCCCGAGCACGCCATGAAGCGCCCGAAGCGGCCGCGCTTGATCACCATGGGCTTGGCGCACTTCTCGCACTTCTCGTCCGTGGTCTCCTCCTCCACGATGACGATCTTCCCTTCCGCGTCCCGCTTGAAGTCCTTGGTGTTCTTGCAGTCGGGGTAGTTCGAGCACGCGAGGAAGTGGCCCATCTTCCCGAACTTGATGACGAACGGGTTGCCGCACTTCTCGCAGGCGATGTCGGTCTTGATCTCCTCGCGCTTGACGTCGCGCATCTCCGCTTCGGCCTTCTCCAGGGTCTCCTTGAAGGGCCCGTAGAAGTCGTGCAGCACCGTCTTCCAGGACGCGCCGCCGTCGGAGATCTGGTCCAGCTTCTCCTCCATGCTGGCCGTGAACGACACGTCCAGCTCATGGGGGAAGTGCTTCACCAGGAGCTCGTTGGTCATCTGGCCCAGGTCGGTGGGACGGAAGCGGCTCTCCAGCTTCTCCACGTACTTCTTGTCCTGGATGTTGGAGAGGATGGCCGCGTACGTGGACGGACGCCCGATGCCGCGCTCCTCCAGCTCCTTCACCAGCGTGGCCTCGCTGAAGCGCGGGGGCGGCTGGGTGAAGTGCTGCTCGTTGAGCAGCTTGTCCAGCGTGAGGACCTCGCCCTCGTTGAGCGGGGGCAGCTCGCCCACCACGTCCTCTACGCCCTCCTCGCCGGCGGCCTTGGCCTTGTCGCGCTCGGACTCCTCTTCCGGCGTGAGGCCGGCGCCGTAGACGCCCAGGTAGCCGGGGAACTTCAGGGTGCTGCCGGACGCGCGGAAGGTGGCGCGGCCCGCGGTGATGTCCGCGGCCGTCTGATCATAGACGGCGGGCTTCATCTGGCACGCGACGAAGCGGTTCCAGATGAGCTCGTAGAGCCGGAACATGTCCAGCTCGTCCATGGCGTCGAAGAAGGGACGCACGCGCTCGGGCGGGTACTCCAGGGACGTGGGCCGGATGGCCTCGTGGGCGTCCTGGGCGCTCTTGCGGCTCTTGTAGACCATGGGCTCCGGCGGCAGGTAGTCCGCGCCGTACTTCTGGCCAATGAACTCGCGCACCTGCGTCACGGCGTCGTCGGACAGACGCGTGGAGTCCGTGCGCATGTACGTGATGAGCGCCGTCTGGCCCTCTTCACCCAGCGGCACGCCTTCGTACAGCTTCTGCGCCAGCGTCATCGTCTTCTTGGCGGTGAAGTGCAGCCGGTTCGCCGCCTCCTGCTGGAGCTTGGAGGTGATGAAGGGCGCGGGCGCGTTGCGGCGGCGCTCCTTGCGGTCCACCTTCGTCACGGTGAAGGGGGCGTCCTTCAGCTCCGCGACGAGCCCGTCCGTGGTGGCGCGGTCCTTGAGCTCCACCTTCTTGCCGTCCACGCGGGACAGCTTCGCCTTGAAGGGCGGCGGCCCCTGCGGGCCCTGCACCAGCGCGTCCAGCGTCCAGTACTCTTCCGGCTGGAAGGCCTTGATCTCCGCCTCGCGCTCGACAATCAGGCGCACCGCGACGGACTGCACGCGGCCGGCGGACAGGCCCCGGCGGATCTTCTTCCAGAGCAGCGGCGAGATTTGATAGCCGACGAGCCGGTCGAGGATGCGGCGGGTCTGCTGCGAGTCGTAGTTGTCCTGGTTGAGCTCACGCGGCTGCGCGATGGCGTCCTGCACGGCGCGCTTGGTGATTTCGTTGAACGTCACGCGGAGCGAGTCCGGGTGACCCAGCTCCTCCTTGATGTGCCAGGCGATGGCCTCGCCCTCGCGGTCGGGGTCCGTCGCCAGGAAGACGCGGTCCACCGTCTTGGCCATCTTCTTCAGCTCGTTGAGGACCTTCTCCTTGCCCTTGATGACCGTGTACTCGGGCTTGAAGTCGTCCTCCACGTCGACGCCAATCTTGCTCTTGGGCAGGTCCTTCACGTGCCCCACGGACGCCTTCACCGTGTAGCCGGTGCCCAGGTACTTCTTGATGGTCTTGGCCTTGGCGGGAGACTCCACCACCACCAGGTAGTGCGGGCCCTTGCCACGACGCTCGGGCACTTCTTCTTCGGCCTCCGCGTCCGCGTCCACGGTGGGCAGTTCGTCGCCGTCCGCGCCCCGGCGGCGGGCCGCCGTCTTCTTCTTGGCGGTGGTCTTCTTGGCCGCCGTCTTCTTCTTGGCCGCCTTCTTGGCCGCCGGCTTCTTCGCGGCCGCCTTCTTGGGCGTCTCCTCCCCCGCCGCCGCCTCCGTCTGCGCCGCTTGTGTCTTCTTCCGCGTGGCCATGGCTCTCCTACCTCGAACTGCCTCTAGACCTTCTCGTACCGTTTACCCGGGTGCTGGACCACCAGCCCCGACAATTCCAACTCCACCAGGGCGCTCGTGAGCGCCGCGGGCGACAGCGGGCTCGCGGCGAGCACCTCGTCGAACGAGCGGGGAGCCCGGTCCAACAGCCCGTAGGCCCCGCGCGCTTCCGCCGACAGCGCCTCCCACCACCCCGGATCCCGCCCCGCTGGCACCGCACGGACGGGATGAACGCCCACCACCGCGCAGATCGTCTCAGCGGACGTGCATGCGCGGGCCCGCCCGTCCGCCAGCAGGGCGTTGCAGCCCGCCGCGGCCGGCTGCCAGACGTCCCCGGGCAGCGCGAACACCGGCCGGCCCTGCACCCGCGCGGCTTCCGCCGTGTAGAGGCTGCCGGACTCCAACCCGGCCCGCATCACCAGCACCGCATCCGACGCGCCAGCGATGAGGCGGTTGCGCCGGGGGAAGGTCGTCGTGCTCGCCCGGACGCCGGGCGGCAGCTCGCTGAAGTACACCCCGCCCCGCTCCAGGAAGTGCGGCAGGAGCCGGGCCTGGGCGGGGTCCAGCGCGTCCAGCGCGGAGCCCAGGAAGGCCCACGTCTCCGCGCCCACGTCCAGCGCGCCCCAGTGGCACGCCCGGTCCACGCCCTCCGCCGCGCCTGACACCACCCCCACCCCGGCCTCCGCCACCCTCCGGGCGAAGGTGCGCGCGAAGGGGAGGAAGCCCTGCTCCGGATGGCGGCTGCCCACCATGGCCAGCCTGCGCCGGGGAGGCCCGGGGTTCCCAGGTGGAACAGCAGCGGCGGCGCGTCCTCCACCCCCACCAGCCGGGCGGGATAGGCCGGCGTGCCCGCGAAGGCCACCTGGAGGCCCGCCCTGGCACACGCCTCCTCCGTCCGGGACGCCAGGGAGTCCAGCGACGCGACGGCGGCCAGCCGCTGGCGGACGGTGGCGGGCACCGGCACGTCGGACACCCAGTCCCGCACGGGCGTGGACGCGAGCCGGGACAGCGCCCCACCGGCGAACGCGCGCACGGCGGCCAACGTCCGGGGCCCCAGGCCAGCAATGGCCCAGAGCGCCAGGGTGGCGCGCTGCTCTTCCCAGGGTGGGTTGATGTCCGTCTCTGTGTCCGCCATGCCGTCCCCGCCTGTTTCCCACCTATATAGAGGTGGTCCCGGGAGGGGCGTGACACATAACACCGGAACTTCGGGGGTCAAGCGACCCGCCCTTCCCGGGCGGGCCGGAATGCAGCATTCCTGCCGTTGGCCGCCTTCGGACTAGCGGCTGGCGGTGGGCGTTCCGTCCTTGCGCATGGTGGCGCGGTCGCCGGCGGAGACCTCCACCATGGAGCGGGTCAGCAGGCAGTTGGAGGTGCGCTCACGCACTTCCGTGACCATGCACTGGGCCACGGCCTCCCACGGGTAGGACTTCTTGCCCTTGCCCGCGTCGCCCATCTTGTAGTCGCTGCGGCCGAGCACATCCAGGCTGGGGTCGCCGCGGCGCTCGATGGTGAAGGTGTTGCCCACCTGCACGCCGTCCGCGGTGCCGCGGTCCACGACGACGAAGTGGTGCTCGCCCAGCAGCGTCTGGCCCGGCGTCATCGGCGTGAGCACGTAGCCGGGGATCTCCTTGCTGTTGGGCTTGGGGGCGACGCGCTCCGACAGCTTCTCGCTGGAGGGGCCCACCAGGTCGCCGCGGGAGATGGGGTCCCACGTCTCCGTGATGCGCGCGGTCACCACGTCGTCGTTGATGGCGACGACCTGCACCGTGCCCAAGAGCTCCGTGAGGTAGCCCGTGCGCGCGTGCGTCACCGGGTGCTTCACCTCTTCCACGGTGTGGAAGATGACGTAGCGGTCGCCCACCTTGGCGGCGCCGCGCTTCTTGAAGGTCAGGTAGACCTTGTCCGGGGCGGAGAGCATCAGCGCCTCGGAGGCGGAGCCGTCGATGCGGCCCGCCTCGTCCAGTTCGCGCGTCGTCACGAAGCCCTTGGTCGTCACCGGGCGCGCGTTGGCGGGGTCGTAGCCAATCTTCCCCACCACCGACACCAGGCTGCCGCCGCTCACGTCCGTGGGCGCCGCCACGTCGTCGGAGGGCAGGTCGCCCCCTTCCACGCGCGCGGGGACCTCCTCGCCGCCGGGGAAGAACTTCACGTTGTTGCCCGGGTAGATCCAGTGCGGGTTGGCGATCTGCGGGTTGTAGGACCAGACCTTGGGCCAGTACCAGGGGCTGCCCAGGTAGCGCTGGGACAGGTCCCACAGCGTGTCGCCGGTCTCCACGGTGTGCACCTGGCCGGGCGCGCTCTCACGGCCCTGCGGGGCGCCGGGCGGGAGCGTGACGGAGGTGGGCCGCTGCTCCGTGTCGTCGGAGATGTCCTGCCCTTCCGTCTCCGTGGAGGCGGGCTGGGGTTCCTCCTCCTGCGCGTCCTGGGCGAAAGCCGTCCATGCCGGCGCGACGGTGAGGGGCACGAGCAGGGTGGCGAGGATCCGGGAGCGCATCGGACGACGTCCTTTCACAAAAGGGCTCAAGGCGAGAGCGCGGCGAGCCGCTGCTCCGCCTGCGTGGCGGCGGCCGTCCCCGGGAACTGGGTGACGACGCGGGTATAGAGGGCTCGGGCATCCACGGCCTGGTTCAGCCGCACCCGGCACTCCGCGAGCCGGAGCATGCCGTCCTGGACGGCGTCCCCGGCGGGGTAGTTCTTGATGAGCTTTTCGAACGTCTTCGCCGCGCCGGCCGCGTCCTTGAGCCCCATCTGGCCCAGGCCGCTGAAGTACAGGGCGTTGTCGGCGCGCGGGTGGCGCGGGTTCTCCGCCGCGAAGCGCGTGAGCGTCTCCACGCCGCCCTCCACGTTGCCGGTGCGCAGCATGGCCACCGCGCGCTCGTACTCCGCGTCGAGGATGTCCGGATCCTTCTCCGGGAGCTCCATCCGAGCGGGCGCCACGGAGCCCGTCGAGCCCGAGGAGCCCTCCACCGGGGAGATGAACATCTCCATCTGATCCGGATCCGGCTCCGTCACCGCCACCGCCGTGTTGATGCGCGGCGCGGGTTCCTTCTTCGGCTTGAGCCGCACCACCGTCAGCTCCGCCGGGGCCAGGCCCAGCGCCTCGCCGCCTTCCGACGCGGCGGCCTCCGGCTTCGTGCTCGCGGTGGGGGCCGGGGAGACGGAGCGGGCGCGGGAGACGGCGTCGCGGTTCTCCAGGCGCTCCAGGCGCTCCACCAGCGACGCCTGGGCGGCGCGCAGCGTCCGCACCTCCGCCTCCAGCCGGCCCACTTCCGTCTGGGAAGCAGCGGTGGTGGCGCAGGCGGTCGGCGCGGACAGCGCGACGGCGGCAAACAGGCGGAAGAGGAAGGGACGCACCGGCACGAGCCTGGACGGAGGGGATTCCAGGTCGAGGATAGGAAGGCCGGTCGGAAACCGTCAAGAAAACGACCCGGACCGCCCCCCGCTAGAAGTGGTGCACCACGTAGTTCAGGTGACGCCCGGTGCGTCCCGCGTCCCGCCGGTGGGAGAAGAACCGGTCCGGATCACACGCCGTACAGGCCTGTAGCACGTCCACCTGCCCCGGCTTCAGGCCCGCCCCCAGGAGCGACGCCTTCACCGCGAGTGACAGGTCCAGGTGCGGCCTGGCCCCCGCCCGGACGACGTCCGGACCGAAGCGCGCGCGGAAGCGGTCGCCCAGCTCCGCCGACACCTCGTAGCAGCACGCCTGGATGCAGGGCCCCACCGCCGCCAGCAGGTGCTCCGGCCGGCTGCCTCGCGCCACCAGCGCCTCCACCGCGCGGGCGCTGATCTCCAGGTCCGTGCCCTTCCAGCCGGAGTGCACCGCCGCCACGCGCCGGCCGCGCGGATCCACGATCAGCACCGGCACGCAGTCCGCCGTGCCCACGGCCACCCAGCTCCCCTCCCCTTCCGTCCAGAGGGCATCCGCCTCGCCCAGCGTCGGGCGCAGCACCGCGTCCGCCTCGCCGCGCGCCTCCAGCACCGTGTCGCCGTGCACCTGCGACACCCGGCAGAGCGCGCCCAGCTCCGCGCCCGCGGCCTGGGCCAGGCGGCGGTGGTTCTCCTCCACGCGCGGGCGCTCGTCCCCCACGGAGAAGCCCAGGTTCAGCGACGCGAAGGGGCCCTCGGACACCCCACCCGCGCGGGTGGCGAAGCCGTGCGGCACCGGCAGCAGCGCGGACGTGAGGAACCGGGGTGTGGACATGGGCGGACTTCCTGACCCCGGGCGGACCTCCGGGCGTGGGCTTCGAAAGGGCCTCCACCGTGCCATGGGCACAGCCCCTGAAAACAGGAACATGCGGAGGGACAACACCCCAGGTTCAATATTTCGACATGAGTACGTTTGACAGGGCGTGTCATGCACCTGACAATTTTCAACGCTCCGGCACTCGCGGACAGGACGCGAGCGCGCGGAGCACACTGCGCCCCGCACATGGCCCTCGGTTCCGAGACGATTGGCAGGAAGCTCTTGTGGAGCATCGCGCTGCCCGGGTTGGTGGTGGCGCTGCTGGGCGTGGGGCACTTCTCGCGCGAGGCGCGGCAGGCGGTGCGCGAAGGCACGCACCTGGAGGCGCTCGCGCTGGCGGAGGCCGTCGCGTCCACCTTCACGCAGCCGCAGGCGCCGGGCGCGGCTCCGCATGGGGCGGTGGCGGACGTGCTGGCGTCGGACACGCGGCTGTTCCGCTCCGTGGAGGACTGCGGTG
>NZ_JBKGHJ010000188.1:0-14835 GCF_046520365.1 Corallococcus sp. 4LFB | reverse complement strand
GCTGGAGCGCCTGGCCGGCACGCCTCGCGGCCCCGTGGTGCTGGGGGTGCTGCCCACCCGTGGGCGCCTTCCTCGCCCCGGACCTGATGGCCGCCTTCGTCCCCGCCCACCCGGAGGTGCGGCCCCGCCTGGTCCAGGACCACGCCCCCGTGCTGGAGGAAGGCGTGGCCCGAGGCACGCTCGACCTGGCCATCCTCACGCTGCCCGTGCGCCGGGTGGACCTGGTCACGCAGCTGCTGTGGGACGAGCCCCTGGTGCTCGCGGTGCCCCGGGGCCACCGGCTGACGCGGCTGGGACGGCCCGTGGCGCTCCAGGAGCTGACGGAGGAGACGTGGGTCCGCATCCCCAACATGGTGGGCACGCGCGCGGTGGAAGCGGCGTGCGAGGCGCGCGGCGTGACGCCGAAGGTGGCCCTGGAGACGGACACCGCCGAAGCGCTGGGCCGCATGGTGGAGCGCGGCCTGGGGCTGGCGCTCGTGCCCCGGCTCATGGCGAAGGACGCCCCCGCCCACGGCTTCGACGTGGTGGCGCTCGCCCGGGGCAGTCCGCGCAGGCAGGTGGCGCTCGTGCATCGGGGGCAGGGCTCGCTCACCGCCGCGGCGCGCGTGCTCAAGGACGCCATCACGGACTCCGTGAAACAGCACGTGGCCCGCTGACAGTGAAGCCGCCGCTGGATTAGGAGGGCCCCATGCCCCGCATGGACAGCTTCGTGGAGTACACGTTGGAGTTGCTGGAGCCGCTCGGCGCGGTGCAGGCCCGCTCGATGTTCGGCGGCTGGGGCCTGTACTTCGGGGGCCGGATGTTCGGCCTCATCATCCAGGGCCAGCTCTACCTGAAGACGGACGACGTCACCCGCGCCGACTTCGAGGCCGAGGGCTGCCGGCCCTTCATCTACCGGAGCCGCGGCAGGGAGCAGCCGATGAGCTACTGGACGCCCCCCGCCGACGCGGAGGACGACGGACGCCGGCTGCTGCCCTGGGCCCGCCGCGCCGTGGACGCGTCCAACCGCGCCGCGATGAAGAAGGCCGCGAAGAAGGCACCCGCGGCGAAGAAGGCACCCGCGGCGAAGAAGCCACCCACCGCGAAGAAGCCACCCGCGGCGAAGAAGGCCGCCGCGAAGAAGAAGCCGGCGCGCGTCAGGCGGTCTTGATGGTGGCCACGTCGCCGAGCCCCAGCTCGGTGATGGAGGCCTCGCGCATGCGGAACTTCTGCACCTTGCCGGTGACCGTCATCGGGAAGCTGTCCACGAACTTCCAGTGGCGGGGAATCTTGAACGTGGAGATGCGGCCCGTGCAGTAGGCCGTCAGCGCCTCAGGGGTGAGCGTGGCGCCGGACTTCAGGCGCACCCACGCCATCACTTCCTCGCCGTACTTCACGCTGGGCACGCCGATGACTTGCGCCTCGGAGACGTCCGGGTGCGTGTGGAGGAACTCCTCCACTTCACGCGGGTACACGTTCTCCCCGCCCCGGATGATCATGTCCTTGATGCGGCCGACGATCTTGACGTAGCCCTCCGCGTCCATGGTCGCCAGGTCGCCGGTGTGCATCCATCCAGCCCGGTCGATGGCCGCCGCCGTGGCCTCCGCGTTGTCCCAGTACCCGAGCATCACGCTGTACCCCCGCGTGCACAGCTCCCCGGACTGCCCCAGCGGCACCACCGCGCCCGAGTCGGGGTCCACCACCTTCACCTCCAGGTGCGGGTGCACGCGGCCCACCGTGGCCACGCGCTTCTCCAGCGTGTCGTCCAGGGGGTTCTGCGTGGACACAGGGGACGTCTCCGTCATGCCGTAGCAGATGGTGACCTCCTCCATGTGCATGCGCGACTGCACCTGCTTCATCACCTCCACCGGGCACGGCGAGCCCGCCATGATGCCGGTGCGCAGCGACTTCAGGTCGAACTCTCCGAAGCGCGGATGGTCCAGCTCCGCGATGAACATGGTGGGCACGCCGTAGAGGGACGTACAGCGCTCGGCCTGCACCGTCTGGAGCACCGCCAGCGGGTCGAACGCCTCGCCCGGAATCACCATGGCCGAGCCGTGGGACGTGCAGGCCAGGTTGCCCATCACCATGCCGAAGCAGTGGTAGAAGGGCACCGGGATGCACACGCGGTCCTCCGGCCCGTAGCGCAGCACCTCGCCCACGAAGAAGCCGTTGTTGAGCACGTTGTGGTGCGACAGCGTCGCGCCCTTCGGGAAGCCCGTGGTGCCGGACGTGTACTGGATGTTGATGGGGTCGTCGAACTGGAGCGACCGCTCGCGCGCCTCCAGCACGTCGTCCCCGATGCTCGCCCCGCCCTTCACCAGCCGGTCCCAGTCCGAGTCCAGCACCAGCGCCTCGCGCAGCCCCGCGCACCGGGGCCGCACCTCCGCCAGCATCCGCGTGTAGTCCGTCTGCCGGAAGCCCTTCGCCAGCAGCAACACGCTCACGCCCGCCTGGTTGAGCACGTACTCCAGCTCCGACGTGCGGTAGGCGGGGTTCAGGTTGACGAGGATGGCGCCCGTGCGCGCGAGCGCGTACTGCGACACGGTCCACTCGAAGCGGTTGGGGGACCAGAGCCCCACCCGGTCGCCCTTCTGGATGCCCAGCGCCAAGAGCCCCCTGGCCACCGCCGTCGTCGCGTCCCAGAACTGCCGCCAGGTGACGCGGTAGTTCTGCGAGGCCACCACCAGCGCCTCGCGGTCGCCGAAGCGTTCGACGGTGCGGCGCAGGTTCTGGCCAATGGTCTCCCCCAGCAGCGGGGTCGTGCTGGTGCCATGGGCATAGGACAGGGCGGTCGTCATGCCCTCATCGTCCCCAGGGGGGTCCCGGATGGGCAAGCGTCAGCGGGGAGCAGGGCCTCCGGCTGTCCGCTTGTACCCGCCAGGCCACTCGCTACGGTCGTGGGCCTTCCCGGAGGATTCACATGCGTCAGTGGCCGGCGTTCCGTCGTGGGTTGTGGGGCTTCGTCTTGCTGTCCGTCCTTCACGCGAGCGCGGCCATCGCGGCCGGGGACACGCCCGTCGTCGTCGGCACCCGCACCACGCTGACGTCCAAGGTGCTGGGGGAGGACCGGCCGCTGATGATCCACCTGCCTGACGGCTACGAGGCCGCCCCCACCGAGCGCTATCCAGTGCTCTACGTGCTGGACGCGGAGACGCACTTCGTCCACGTCGCCGGCATGGTGGAGTTCCTGGCGCGGACGCGGCACATCCCGGAGATGATCGTCGTCGGGGTCCCCAACACGACGGACCGCACCCGGGACCTCACCCCACCCTTCTCCAAAACGGAGCGCGGCGACGACGGCCGGCTGCTCTCCGAGGTCTCACCCACGGCGGGCCATGCGGACACCTTCCTGCGCTTCCTCACCGAGGAACTGGCCCCCCACGTGGAGGCGCGCTACCGCACGCAGCCCTACCGGATCCTCGTGGGCCACTCCCTCGGCGGCCTCTTCGCGATGCACGTCCTCACGCACAAGCCGGAGAGCTTCAACGCCTACGTGGCCCTCAGCCCGTCGCTGCACTGGAACTCCGCGGAGCTCGTGCGCACCGCGCCGGAAGCCCTCGCGCGCCTCGCCGCACCGGGCCGCGCGCTCTACCTGGACGAGGACGCCGAGGAGGCCCCCAACGTCGCCAACCTGCGCAAGCTCACCAGGGACCTGCGCAAGCGCAAGCCCGCGAACCTCACGTGGCGCTACGACGAACTGCCCGGCCAGGACGACCACGCGAGCCTCCCGCACATCGGGACGTACGAAGGGCTGCGGTTCCTCTTCAACGGCTGGAAGGTCCCCGAGAAGCTCCAGCTGACGGGAGACCTGGCGCGCCTGGAGGCGCACTACACCGGACTGTCCAAGCGCGTGGGCTACCCGGTGGTGCCGCAGGAGCGCCTGTTCAATTCAGTGGGCTATCGCCACCTGGAGGCCAAACGCCTTCCCCAGGCGCTCGCCGCCTTCGAGCGGAACATCACGTTCCATCCCGACTCCGGCAACGCGCACGACAGCCTGGCGGATGCCCTGGAAGCAGCGGGGCGCCTCCAGGAGGCCCTGACGCACCGCGAGCGCGCCGTCGCGCTGGCACGCGAGCATCAGGATCCGGACCTGCCGCACTACCAGAAGCACGCGGATGCCCTCCGCGCCCGGCTCGCCGCGCAGCCCACGCCCTGAACCTTCGGCCCCGGATTCCGTCCCCCTGGATGAGAAGGTGAGAGCCCGGTCGGGCCGCCCCGCCAGCGGCGCACTCCCCGAACTGGTCCGACTGTCGGACCAGTTGGAGAAACCGAGGCCGGGGCCCCCTGCTGCATCCAGGCATTGGAAACCTGTCCGACTGTCGGACCAGTTGGGACGACCGGGGCCGGGGGCCCCTGCTGCATCCAGGCAGTGGAAAGCTGTCCGACTGTCGGACAGGTTTGGGCCGCGCCGGGCGGGATACAGCCTGGAGCTCCGGGGCTCAGGGGGCGAGGGCCACGGCCCGCTTCCGGCGCGGCCCATGCATGCGGTCCACGCCCTGGCACGCCGCGCAGAAGTAGAGCGTGCGCGCCGCCAACGACTGCCCCGTCACCTTCCCGCCGCAGCGCGGGCACGGGAGGCCCGCGCGGCTGTACACGCAGAAGCGCTCCGCCCGCTTGCGTCCAGGTGACGGCAGCGGTGGCGCACCGGGTGTGACGATGAGCCCGTCACGGACTCCGTCCCGCAGCAGCGCCCGCATCGCGCGCCACAGCCTGTCGAACGCCTCCCGTTCCAGCTCGCACGCGGGCATCAGCGGCGGCAGGCCCGCGACGAACAGCGCCTCCGCCCTCACGATGTTCCCCACGCCCGCGATGCGCCCCTGGTCCAGCAGCGCCTGCGCCAGCGGCACGCGTCCCCGCGTCAGCCGCGCATACGCCCGGTCCGGCGAGGCCTCCGCGCGCAGCGGATCCTCCCCCAGCCTCGCGCGCAACGCGGCCTCCTCCTCCAACGACAGCAGCTCGCACGCGGACGGTCCGGACAGGTGCAGCGTCGCCCCTTCCGAGACCAGCCGCAGCCGGCACGCCATGGAGGGCACAGGGGCCTCCCCCCGGAAGTGACGGATGCGCCCGAAGAGGCCCAGGTGGAGGTGCAGCCGCACGTCCCCTTCGAACGCATGGAACAGGTGCTTGCCGTGCGCGTCCACGCCCAGCAGCACCCGCCCGGACACCCCTTGCGCCACCTCCGGCCGGCCCTGCGGCGAGTCCGCCGCGAAGCGCCGCCCCACCAGCCAGCGGCGGTGCACCCGGGCGACCCGGTGGATGCTGTGACCCTCAGGCATCCCCGTGGGTAATCCCCGCCCTGCCCCGCCGCCGTGGCCCCCCGCGCCCTGGCCCCTGTCCGACCGGACGGCCGCGACGTTTTCGTGCGGCCGGCATCCACGCTCGGACGCCGCTCGCTACGCTCCGGAATGCGGGGAGAAGGCCAACCCGGCCTCCATCAGCCATTCCTCCAACGGAAACAAAGAAAACGCTGTCCTGCCACGGTATCCTGACGCAACGCCCCATGGACGATCCGAACGCCCGACTGGTTGCCACCCTGCTGGAGGCGCGGCAGCGCCACTGCTTCCCCCCGGACGTGCGCAAGGCGGCGCCGGAGTTCGTCGCGCAGGTGCTGGGGCTGCTCTTCCCCCACTTCGCGGAGCGGCTGGAGTGCAACGCCGCCGCGGTGCGCCGGGACGTCACCGCCGTGGAGGCGAGCCTCCAGCGCATCCAGGGGCTGCTCGCGCCGCACTACCCCGTCACGGACGCGGGCATGTCCTCGCGCTTCATGGCGAAGCTGCCGGACCTCTACGACTGGCTCCAGCAGGACGCTCGCGCCATCTTCGAGGCGGACCCCGCCGCGCGCAGCGTGGACGAGGTCGTGCTCACCTACCCGGGCTTCTACGCCATCGCCATCTACCGCGTGGCGAACGCGCTGCACCGGCTGAACTTCCCCCTGCTGCCGCGCCTGCTCACCGAGTACGCCCACCAGCGCACCGGCGTGGACATCCACCCGGGCGCCACCATCGGCCGCAAGTTCGTCATCGACCACGGCACGGGCCTCGTCGTTGGCGAGACGACCGTGATTGGCGACAACGTGAAGCTCTACCAGGGCGTCACGCTGGGCGCGCTGATGGTGGAGAAGGCCCTGGCGGACAGGAAGCGCCACCCCACCATCGAGGACGACGTGGTGGTGTACGCGAACGCCACCATCCTCGGAGGCGGGACGGTGGTGGGCAAGGGCAGCATCATCGCCGGCAACGCGTGGCTCACGCAGAGCGTGCCCGCCCAGTCCGTCGTCACCCGCCGCAGCGAGGTGCGCGCGCGCCACGGCGACGAGGGCCTGGACGTCCTCGACTACCAGATTTGAGCATCCCCTCACGCAGCGCCCGTTCCCCACTCACAGGAGACGCCATGAAGGTCGACAACATCCTGCAGACCATTGGCAACACGCCGCACGTGCGCATCAACCGGCTGTATCCGTCGCGCGTCACGGTGCACCTGAAGCTGGAGCGCGCCAACCCGGGCGGCAGCATCAAGGACCGCATCGGCCTGGCCATGATTGAGGACGCGGAGAAGAAGGGCCTCCTCAAGGAGGGCAGCGTCATCATCGAGCCCACCAGCGGCAACACCGGCATCGGCCTGGCCATGGTGGCCGCGGTGAAGGGCTACAAGATCATCCTGGTCATGCCGGACTCCATGAGCGTCGAGCGCCGCCGCGTGCTGGCCGCCTACGGCGCCACCTTCGACCTCACGCCGCGCGCCCAGGGCATGAAGGGCGCCATCGCCCGCGCCCAGGAGCTCGTCTCGCAGACGCCCGGCGCGTGGATGCCGCAGCAGTTCGAGAACGAATCCAACATCGAGGTCCACAAGCGCACCACCGCGCAGGAGATCCTCAACGACTTCCCGGAGGGGCTGGACTACCTCATCACGGGCGTGGGCACCGGCGGCCACATCACCGCGTGCGGCGAGGTGCTCAAGGCGAAGTGGCCCAAGCTGAAGGTGCTCGCGGTGGAGCCGGTGAAGTCCCCCGTCATCAGCGGCGGCCCGCCGGGCCCGCACCCCATCCAGGGCCTGGGCGCGGGCTTCATCCCGAAGAACCTGCACACCGACATCCTCGACGGCACCATCCAGGTGGATGAGAAGGACGCCTACGAGTTCACCCGCCGCGCCGCGCGCGAGGAGGGCATCTTCGTCGGCGTGTCCTCCGGCGCCGCGCTGTCCGCGGTGAACCAGAAGCTGGCGGAGATGCCGGATGGCAGCCGCGTGCTCGCCTTCTGCTACGACACCGGCGAGCGCTACCTCTCCGTGGAGAACCTCTTCCCGGCGCAGTAGCCGTCCGCGTGCGCCACGGTCCGGGTGGGACGCCTCACCCGGGCCGGTACGCGCGCACCAGGTCCACCAGCCGGTCCATCTCCTCGTTCGTGTTGTAGAAGTGCGGCGACAGGCGGATGCGTCCGCGCCGGACGGAGTGGGACACCTTCTGCTGCGACAGGGAGGCGCTGAGCGCGTGGACGTTCGCGCCGGGCGGCAGGAAGGTGAGGATGCCCGCGCGGTCCTTCCGCTCGGGGCCCACGTCGCACCCCAGGTTGCGCAGGCCCGCGTCCAGCCGGGTCAGCAGCTCGCCAATCCGCGCGCCGATGGCGTCCGGGCCCACCTCCAGCAGCAGCTCCAGCGCGGCGCCCAGGGCGTAGATGCCGGGGTACGCGGCGCTGCCCTCCTCGAACTTCGCCGCGTCCGCGCGCAGCTCGAAGTGCGAGCGGTTGAAGTTCCACGCGTCGGTGGTGCTGCGCCAGCCGACCAGCGCGGGCCGCACGCGCGGCAGCACGTCCTTCGCCACGTACAGGAAGCCGATGCCGGAGATGCCCAGCATCCACTTGTGGCTGTCCGCGCTGAGGAAGTGCGCGCGGCTCCTCTTCACGTCCACCGGGATGCAGCCCACGCTCTGGATGCCGTCCACGCACAAGAGCACGCCGGAGCGCTCACACACTTCGCCCAGCGCCTCCAGGTCCGTGCGGTGGCCGGTGGCGAACTGCACCGACGACACCGCCACCAGCCGCGTGCGCGGGGTGAGCACGGACGCCACCGCCTCCGGCGTCACGCCGCCGTGCGGAGTGGGAATCTCGCGGACCTCCACGCCCCGGCCCTTGAGGTGCAGCCACGGGTAGACGTTGGAGGGGTACTCGAGGCTCGTGGCGACGGCGACCTCGTCCCCGGGCCGCCAGTCCAGGCCTTCCGCCACCAGCCCCAGACCGTGGCTGGTGTTGCGCACGAAGGCTACCTCCTCCGGAGAAGCCCCGATGATGCGCGCGGCGAGCCCGCGCACCCTCTCGC
The DNA here is from genome assembly GCF_046520365.1 of Corallococcus sp. 4LFB. NCBI lineage: Bacteria > Pseudomonadati > Myxococcota > Myxococcia > Myxococcales > Myxococcaceae > Corallococcus > Corallococcus sp. 4LFB. The sequence goes on along the minus strand of NZ_JBKGHJ010000188.1, from coordinate 6,543 downwards.
TGTGGGCCTCCCAGCTCCGCTCATTCAGGACGCCGTGGTTCACCACGTCGTCCATCCACGCCTTCACGGCGGCGGCGGCGCGCAGGCTGGTGGGCGCGACCCCAGCGTGGTTGAGGTAGAGCTGTTCCTTCAGGACGGGGAACTCGGCGCGGTAGGACTCGAACGGGGCAGGCATGTCCAGCGAGTGTAGCCACCCGCCCGCCGCGAGCCGCACGCACGGAAGCCCCCGTCGACTACAGGACGACCAGCAGGCCCAGCGACGCCGTGGGGTACACCGTGCGCAGGCCCAGGTTGCTGGAGCCCACCTGGAGCTCGCGCACGTCCGTGAAGGTGAAGCCCGGGCCGGCCCGCGCGGACAGGCCCACGCGCCCGGAGCCCGGCCGCCACATCACGCCCAGCGTCGGCTCCAGGAAGGCCGTCGTCGTGTAGTCCTTGCGGTCCGGCACCGCCGCGCCGTCGGGGCGCGCGACGAACTCCTCCAGGCCCAGCGTCATCCCCACGAACGGGCGCACGGTGCCGTTCGCCAGGAAGGCGAGCGTGTAGCGGCTGTCCACGCCCACGCCGAAGTTGAGCTTCACGTCGCTGCCGCTCACGCCGGTGAAGCGCGCCTTCGCGCCCAGCGACCGGTTCCACCCGCCCGCGCGCCCCAGCAGGCCGAACGCCAGCCGCGAGTCCCGCGACGGCGCCACCTCCGCCCGGATGCCGTACAGCGAGCCGTCCAGCGCGGGCGGCTGCAGCTCCAGCAGGAACGCCCCGCGCCGCTGCTGCTCCTGCCCCGTGGACGAGGACGCCATGTCCTGCGCCACCGCCGGCACCGACACCAACGCCGCGCCCACCGCCACCGCCTTCACCCACTGCATCGACCGCCTGGACTCGACTCGCATGGCCCGCCTCCTTCGTTTTAGTCGAACGACTAACTTAGTCACACGACTAACTAAGACCGGCGACGCGGGATGTCAAGCCGGCGAGCGGACGCCGGCCTTGCGGGGGTGGGAGGCGGTGCCCTATGGGTCTGGGATGCCTTCCCCCCGCCGTGGCAAGACGCCGCCTCCCCCGACCGCTCCGGAGCCTGACGCCCGGGCGCGCCTCATCGCCGCCGGCCAGCGCGTGTTGGGGGAGCGCGGCTACGACGCCGCGACGGTGAAGGAGGTGGCGCGCGAGGCGGGGGTGAACCAGGGGCTGGTGCACTACTACTTCGGCAGCAAGGACGCGTTGCTCCTGGCCGTGACGCAGGAGGCGAGCCGCCAGTACATGTCGGAGCTGGAGCGGCTGCGCGCGCAGACGCCCGCGGAGGAGCTGGCGGAGACGGCCTTCGCCTGGGGCGAGAAGCTGGCGACGGACGCGCCCGGGACGTGCCGGCTGCGCTACGAGCTGTTCGCGCTGGGCCTGCGCAACCGGGACCTGACGCCCGCCGTCTCGCAGCTGCTGGGCCAGGGCGACGAGGAGATCGCCCGCACCGTGGCGCACGTGCGCACGGGCCACGGCGCGGCGCCCACCGCGGAGGATCTGCACTACGCGGTCATCATCAAGGCGTGCGTGGACGGGCTCGCGCTGCACCACCAGCTGGACAAGAGCTTCGACCCGCTGCCCGTGTACGCGCTCCTGCGGCGGATCATCCTCGCGAGCATCGAGCAGCCGCCCCCTCCCCGCGCGCCCACGCGCAAGCCCAAGGCCCAGGGCCGGCGCGCGAAGCCGTCACCGCGCCCGCCGCGCAAGGCCCCGGGTCCGCGCCGCCGCTGAAGGCAGCAGCCGGGGCAGCGCCAGCCCCAGAACACACGTTCAACATTCAGTGGCTTCACCAACCCACGGGGGCGCAGGATGCCCCGCATGGACTTCCAGCCCTCCGCCAGGACGACCGAATACCTGGAGCGCGTGAAGCGCTTCATGTCCCAGCACATCGAGCCGGTGGAGGGCGCCTACCTCCAGGCCCTGCACGCGATGGAAGCCGGCGGAGACTGGCGCCAGTGGAAGGTGCCGCCCGTGATGGTGGAGCTCAAGGCCCGCGCGAAGGCCGAAGGGCTGTGGAACCTCTTCCTCCCGGACGCGAAGCTGGGCGCGGGCCTGAGCACGCTGGAGTACGCGCCGCTCGCGGAAGCCATGGGCCGCAGCTTCATGGCGCCGGAGGTCTTCAACTGCAGCGCCCCGGACACCGGCAACATGGAGGTGCTCTGGCGCTACGGCTCCCCGGAGCAGCAGGAGCAGTGGCTGAAGCCGCTGCTCGCGGGCGACATCCGCTCCGTGTTCTGCATGACGGAGCCGGACGCCGCGTCGTCGGACGCCACCAACATGCAGGCCACCGCGGAGGTGGACGGCGACCACGTGGTGCTCAACGGCAAGAAGTGGTGGTCCAGCGGCCTGGGCCACCCCAACGCCAAGGTGGCCATCTTCATGGGCCGCACGTCCCAGGCGGGCGCGGACCGCCACCACCAGCACTCCATGGTCCTGGTGCCGCTGGATGCGCCGGGCGTCGAAATCATCCGCATGCTGCCCGTCTACGGCGACCATGACGCCCCGCACGGCCACGGCGAGGTGCACTTCCACGACGTGCGGGTGCCGGCGTCCGCGCTCATCTCCGGCCCGGGCATGGGCTTCGAAATCGCGCAGGGCCGCCTGGGGCCGGGCCGCATCCACCACTGCATGCGCTGCATCGGCGCGGCGGAGCGGGCGCTGGAGCTGATGATCGACCGCGGCATGGGCCGCACCGCGTTCGGCAAGCCGCTCATCAACCTGGGCGGCAACCGCGAGCGCGTGGCGGAAGCACGCATCGCCATCGACCAGGCCCGCCTGCTCACGCTGTACGCGGCGTGGAAGCTGGACGACGTGGGCGCGCTGGGGGCGATGACGGAGATTTCGGCCATCAAGGTCGTGGCGCCCAACGTGCTCCAGCGGGTGGTGGACGACGCCATCCAGGTGCACGGCGGCGCGGGCGTGTCGCGCGACACGCCGCTCGCGGGCTTCTTCGCCCAGGCGCGCAGCCTGCGCATCGCGGACGGCCCGGACGAGGTGCACAAGGGCGTCATCACCCGCATCGAGCTCGCGAAGCGCGGCTTCAGCAAGGGAGGCTGAACATGACGACCCCGGTCTCCATCCCCCTGGACGAGGGGAAGGCCGTGCGCTCCGGCGAGGCGCTGGACGTGCCCGCGGTGGACGCGTGGCTGAAGGCCCAGGTGCCCTCGCTCCAGGGCACCCCGGAGGTGACGCAGTACACGGGTGGCGCCTCCAACTGGACCTACCGGCTCAAGTACGAGAACCGCGACCTCATCCTGCGCAGGCCGCCCGCGGGCACCAAGGCGAAGTCCGCGCACGACATGGCGCGCGAGTACACGGTGCAGCAGGCGCTCAAGCCCGTGTACCCGGTGGTGCCCACCATGGTGGGGCTGTGCCAGGACCCGGCCGTGCTGGGCGCGGAGTTCTACGTGATGGAGCGCATCCCCGGCCTCATCCCGCGCAAGCACCTGCCCAAGGGGCTCAACCTGGACAAGGCCCGCACGCGCCAGCTGTGCCTCAACGTGGTGGATCAGCTCATCGCGCTGCACGGCGTGGACGCGCAGGCGGTGGGCCTGACGTCGCTGGGCAAGGGGCCGGGCTATCCGCAGCGCCAGATTTCCGGCTGGTCCGACCGCTACGAGAAGGCGCGCACCTGGAACGTGCCCCGGATGAAGCGCACGCGGGACTGGCTGGCCGCGCACGTCCCGCCGGACATCAAGACGTGCGTCATCCACAACGACTGGCGCTTCGACAACGTGGTGCTCAAGCCGGAGGACCCCACGCAGGTCATCGGGGTGCTGGACTGGGAGATGGCCACGCTGGGCGACCCGCTGATGGACCTGGGCAACACGCTGGCCTACTGGGTCCAGGCGGATGACGACGCGTTCCTGCGCATGACGCGGCGGCAGCCCACGGACCTGCCCGGCATGCTCACGCGCGAGGAGGTGGTGGCGTACTACCTGGAGCGCACCGGCCTGAAGCCCGCCAACTGGACCTTCTACGAGGTCTACGGCGTGTTCCGGCTCGCGGTCATCGCGCAGCAGATCTACTACCGCTACCACCACAAGCAGACGCGCAACCCGGCGTTCAAGAACTACTGGCTCATCGTCAACTACCTGGCCTACCGCTGCCGCCAGCTCATCAAGAAGGCGGGCGGCTGATGGGCGCGCTCTACCTCATCCGCCACGGCCAGGCGTCCTTCGGCGCGAAGGACTACGACAAGCTGTCGGACGTGGGCGTGCAGCAGGCGCGCGTCCTGGGTGAAGCCCTGCGCTCGCGACTGCCGAAGGTGGACGCCGTGGTGACGGGCACGATGCTGCGCCACCGCGAGACGGCGGACGCGTGCCTCCAGGCGCTGGGCCAGCAGGTGGAGCCCGTGCGGACGCCAGGGTTCAACGAGTTCGACCACGAGGAGGTCGTGCACCGGCACACGCCGCGCTACGCGGACTTCGCCGTGCTGCGCGAGGAGCTGGCGCAGGCGAAGGATCCGCGCCGCGCGTACCAGGACCTCTTCACGCAGGCCGTGGGGCGCTGGGTCGCGGGCGGCCACGACAGCGAGTACCGGGAGTCCTGGGCCGCCTTCAAGGCGCGCTGCCTGGAGGCGCTGGCGACGCTCGTGGCCTCGCTGGGGCCCTCCCGGACGGCGCTGGTGTTCACTTCCGGCGGTCCCATCACGGCCATCAGCCAGGACCTGCTGGGCATCCCGGACGAGCACGCGTTCCGGACGAACTGGACGCTGGCGAACTGTGGAGTCACGAAGGTCCTCTACAGCGAGCGGGGCCGGTATCTGTCCACGCTCAACGAGCACGGACACTTCGAGGGCGAACACCGCGCGCTCATCACCTACCGCTGAGGTGAGGGGCTCGCGTAGCGTGGGCCCATGACGCGGTGCCTGCTCAACATCGACCTGGGGGAGCTGCCCGGGGAGGACGAACAGCTCTACGCGCTCGCGCACCTGGCGAACATCGCCTGTGGAGGACACGCGGGGGATGCGGCGTCCATGCGGCGGGCGCTGGAGCTGTGCGAGCGCCACGGCACGCTGGCCGGCGCGCATCCGTCATACGCGGACCGCGAGGGCTTCGGACGCAAGGCCCTGGACGTGACGCCAGAGGTGCTGCGCGCGCAAGTGGCGGAGCAGTGCGGACGGCTGGCCGCGCTGGCCCGCGAGCGCGGCGTGCCGGTGCGGCACGCGAAGCCCCACGGTGCGCTGTACCACGCGGCCAACAAGTCCCTGGAGCTGGCGCGCGCGGTGGTGGACGGCGTGGTGGAGGCCCTGGGGACGGACGTCACGGTGGTGGGGCCCGGCGCGGGAGCGCTGAGGGACGCGGCGGTGGCCACGGGGCTCAGGTATGCGCGTGAGGGCTTCGCGGACCGGGGCACGTTGCCGGACGGTTCGCTGATTCCACGAGGCCAGCCCGGCGCGGTGCTGACGGACGTGGGGCAGGCGCGACAGAACACGGTACGGCTGGCCACGGGCGGCACGGTGGACACGCTCTGCGTGCACGGCGACACCCCGGGCGCGGTGACCCTGGCCCGCGAGGTGCGCGCGATGCTGGACGCGCTGGAGCAGCCCCCCGAGCCCATGGGAGACAGCGCGCTGCGGCTGGTGCTGCCGGAGGCGGTGGACCGGGGACTGGCGAGAGAGGCCCTGTGCGCGCTGCCGGGCGTCCAGGACGCGGTCATCACCGAGGCCCACGCGTGCGTGTACTTCGACCCGGCGACACCGCCCGAGTCCCCGGCGCTCGTGTTGACGCGGCTGCGCGTGGCGCCCGTGGCCCCGGTGGAGCATCCGCTCATCCGGATCCGCGTGCGCTACGACGGCGAAGACCTGCCAAAGGTGGCCGAGCACGCGGGTCTGTCCGTGGAGGAAGTGGTGCGGCGCCACACAGCCCGCGAGTACACGGTGCGCTGCGTGGGGTTCCTGCCCGGCTTCGCGTACCTGGGGGACGTGGATCCGCGCATCGCGTGTCCCCGGCTGCCGGTGCCGCGCACGCGGGTGCCGGCGCTCGCGGTGGGCATCGCCGGGGAGCGCACGGGCGTGTATCCGTTCGCGTCGCCGGGAGGCTGGAACCTCGTGGGCACCGCGCTGGACTTCACCGCGTTCGACCCCCAGCGCGGCGCGGTGCTGCACCTGGGCGACCGCGTGCGCTTCGAGCCGGTGGATGCATGAAGGCCCTGCTCAGGAGGCCGGGCACGAACGCACGGCATCCCATGGATGCCGCCAGGGTCGAAGCCCAGCCACACTCGCGCCACGCGAGGACGGATGAACACGCCCGCGGTTCCACCAGACCCTTGAGCAAGCAGGGTCTACATCTCCCGTCTGACACGGATCCGCCCCGTCTGGCAGCCGGACCGGCATCCGCAGCCCGAATGGAGCGGGCGCTCCCCGCTCCGATGCTCCCAACTGGTCCGACTGTCGGACAGGTTCCGCGGCCCGAATGGAGCGGGCGCTCCCCGCTCCGGTGCTCCCAACTGGTCCTACTGTCGGACCGGTTTCCCCGGCCCGAATGGAGCGGGCGCTCCCCGCTCCGATGCTCCCAACTGGTCCGACTGTCG
>NZ_JBKGHJ010000187.1:0-14876 GCF_046520365.1 Corallococcus sp. 4LFB | reverse complement strand
GACGCGCTGTGGCACCAGCAGCAGCGCCACCGCGCAGAGCCTCCTCAACTCCCACGCGCTCCCCGCCTTCGAGCAGGTCCACCAGGACGTGGAGGGCCTGACGCCGGCCATCCAGACAGGCGGCGCGCAGGTCCATCAGCCGCTCGGATTGGGTCTGCCGCACGCGCGTGTCCTCGCAGGACCGCTGCTCCTGGGCCACCAGCGCCTGGGCATAGGCATCCAGCGCGCGCACGGTGGAGGCGAAGGTGGTCCCGGGCACGTCCCGCGTCCCCGGGCGGAAGCGCTGCTCCAGTCGCGCCCGGCGTGCCGCGTCCCAGGTGCCCGCGAGCCGGGACTCGAAGCCGGTGCAGACCTGCTGCTCGCCGCCGCGCATCACGACAAGGCCCGTGGCGGCGCTGATCACCCCGCCCACCGCCAACACCGCGGAGGCCAGGCGCCAGCGCGACGCGCGCGGAGCGGGCTCCAACCTTGCGAGCAGCGCCTCCAGCGAGGGGTGGCGAAGGACGGGGTCGGTGGCGAGGCCGCGCAGCACCGCCTGCCTCACGCTGGCGGGCACACGCGTGTCCCGGGGCGGCGGCAGCACCCGGCCCCCGGAGACCGCACGCGCGCGCTCCAGCGCCGTGTCCCCCGCGAAGGGCCGCTGGCCGAAGAGGGCCTCATACAGCGCGACGCAGAAGCTGAACTGGTCGCTGCGCGCGTCCGCGTGCTCGCCCCGCCACTGCTCCGGGGACATGTACGACGGCGTGCCCAGCGCGGAGCCGGTGGGCGTATCCCCTCCGGGGTGCGGCGCCTCGCGGGCGGGGACCGCCGAGGTGGGGGCGTCCAGCGCACCTGGCGGGACGGGCCCGGCGCGAGCGAGGCCGAAGTCGGCGACGCGCACCTGGCCATCCTCGCCCAGCAGTGCGTTGTCCGGCTTGAAGTCGCGATGCACCAGACCCACCGCGTGCGCGGCGGCCAGGCCCCGCCCCGCCTGGACGAAGCGCGCCAGCACGTCGGGCCACGGCCGGGGTGCCTCCGCCAACCAGCGGCGCAGCGTTCCACCGCGCAGCAGCTCCATGGCGAGGAAGACCGTGTCGCCGTCCAGCCCCACGTCATGCACCGTCACGACGTTCGGATGGGACAGCCGCGCCTGGGCCTGGGCCTCCCGCATCAGCCGCCCACGGGCCTCCGCGTCCGCCACCACGCCGGGCTTGAGCAGCTTGAGCGCCACCTGGCGGTCCAGGTCCGGGTCATACGCGGCGAAGACGACACCCATGCCGCCGTCCCCACGCGCCGCAGCAGCACATAGCGGCCCACGCGAGCACCGGGCTGCGGCATCACCTCCGGCTCCAGCGGTGCTCCGTGTGGCGGGTCGCGCAGGGACAGGGAGCGCCCACCGTCCAGGCCGGCCAGCACCGCGCAGCACGCCGCGCACCCGTCCAGGTGCGCCTCCAGCCGGGCCTGCGCCTCCGCCGGCAGCCGCGCCCGCGCCCCGTCCAGCAGCTCGTCCTCGTCAGGGCACTGAGACATGGTGGAGAACCCCTGTCAGGATGCCACCGCGTGGCCCTCATCATCAAAGGAAAGACTGCCTGCGCCATCTGTGGCGGCACCGACTTGTCGCAGCCATACCTCGCGACCTCTGGAGGGGCGTTTCCCCAAGAGGATGAGCTCTGGCGCTACGGCGATGCCCCCATGCATCTTGGATGTCTGGCTCACTGGCCGCACCGGGAACGGTTCTCCCAAGGTTATTTCGCCCCCTGGAAGGACGATTCCGTTCTCGCCCGCGGTGACTTCCCAGCGGAAGGGCGCGCCTGGATCCTGCGCTGCGGTCCCGCGAACCCCGAAGCGGATCCTTATTACGCCGAAGTCCGCCTCTCCGACTGGCCCATGCGGCTCTACTCGCGCTGGGAGCAGTGGACGGACTTCGCCGCGCACCAGTATCGCCACGGGCTGGTGGGTGAGGCGCTGAAAGCGGCGGATCAGGTCATGTCGAGGGTCCGCGAGGTGGCCCCTGACCTGGAGACACTGCGCGCGTTGCGGCAGCGGATGCTGTTCAAGCCATCCTCGCCCTGAAGGAAACGCCGCTTCAGGGCCCGGCGAGCACGGGGTCCGATGACCGGGCATCCACGCGCCGCAACGCCACCACCGTTCCCACGAACGCCAGTGAGCACACCGTCAGCAACGCCGTGTGCACGGAGGCCGGCAGCTCGGCGGTGGACGGCGCATAGCGAGACAGCAGGAAGGACGTCAGGTTGTTGAGGATGTGGACGAAGATGGGCAGCCGCAGGCTCCCCGTGCGTTCCGCGAGCCAGCCCAGGAACAGGCCCATCATCAGGGCCATGGGGCTGTGGATGGGGTCCAGGTGCAGGAAGCCGAAGAGGGTCGCGGCCCCCGCGATGCCGGCCCAGCGCCCCCAGCGCTCCACCAGCCGCGTCTGCACATAGCCCCGGAAGAAGAGCTCCTCCGCCGTGCCCGCCACCAGCGTGCCGAAGAACAGCAAGAGCGCGAAGGTCGCGAACGAGCCCTGGCTCGTGGCCTGTAGCCCTTTCAGCGACGCCGTGTAATCCCATACACCCGTGAGCACGGCCAGGCTCTCCATGGCCTGTCCCATCGTGAAGCAGCCCACCAGCGCGGCCACCCACGCCCATGGGGGCAACGGCGTCCCCTTGCCCAGCCGCAGCCGCTCCTTCAGGGGCTTCGGCGACAGGAACCCGCCCAGGAGCGCGGCGGTCATCCCCAGGAGGCTGGACGTGATGACGCCGGCCACATGCAGCCAGGACATCGTCTTGAGCTGCTCCGTCAGGGCCTGGATGGCCTTGCTGTCCCGGGGGTCCACCCCCGTGCGGGCGATCTCCACCGCCATGGCGATGCTGGCGACCGTGATGCTCACCACGAGGATCCCCATCATCAGCAGCAGGAAGGCCACCAGCACCGTCCACACGCGCGGGCGCGGTGACGCAGGGACCGGCGAGGTGACGGCGGGGACTGGCGCGGAGGGAGAATCCATGGCGGACGATGGTAGCGCCCTTGTGAGTCCCGCCGCGAATACGACACATGGAGCAATCGGCCGTGGTCCCCCTCGTTGTACGGACGATAGGGTCCGTCTTCTGTTTCACGGATGGATCCGCAGCGGTCGGGAGTTCACGGAATGAAGCGGCTGCGCGCCTGGAGCGTGTGTGTGTTGCTTGTCAGCGGATGTGCCACGACGTCCGCGCGCCGCGACGTGCCGCCTGTTCCAGACATCGCTGCACTGGATGCCGAGGCGGCTCGCGCGATGGCCGCGACCGGTGCCAAGGGGCTGGCCATCGCCATCATCGACGACGGGCGCGTGGTGGCGACCCGGGCCTATGGCGCTCGCGATGCGGAGGGCGAACCGCTGCGCACGGACACGGTGATGTATGGCGCGTCCATCACCAAGACGGTCTTCGCCTACCTCGTGATGCAGCTCGCGGACGAGAAGCACATCGACCTGGACACCTCCATCTCGAAGTACCTGGACAAGCCGCTGCCGGCGTATCCGGACGAGGACCGTTACTCGACCTGGTCCCACCTGGCCGGTGACGAACGCTGGCGGGACATCACGCCGCGCGTCCTGCTCACCCACAGCGCGGGCTTCGCCAACTTCGGCTTCCTGGAACCCGACGAGCGGCTGCGCATCCACTTCGCGCCCGGCAGCCGCTTCGCGTACTCCGGCGACGGCATCATCCTGATGCAGTTCGTGCTCGAACGCGGGCTCGGGCTGGACGTGGGCGCGGAGCTGCAACGGCGCGTGTTCGACCGCTTCGGCATGCACACGACCAGCATGACGTGGCGGCCGGACTTCGCGCGCAACCTGGCCGATGGCTGGAAGAGCGACGGCGGCGTGGAGCCGCACGACGAACGCAGCAGAGTTCGCGCGGCGGGTTCGATGGATACGACCCTCGATGACCTGTCGCGCTTCGCCGCGGCGCTGGTGCGTGGCGAAGGACTGTCGCCTGAGTCCTTCGACAGGATGACCTCGCCTCAGCTGCCCATCACCACCCGGAGCCAGTTCCCTACCCTTCAGGACGAACTGCCGCCGGAGGCACGGCGCAAGGACCTGGCGGCGGCCCTGGGCGTGGTGGTGTTCGACGGTCCGCAGGGACGCGGGTTCTTCAAGAACGGGCATAACGACAGCACCGCCAACACCCTCGTGTGCCTGCCGCGCGGACGCCGCTGCGTGCTCATCCTGAGCAACGACGTCCGCGCCGAGCCTGCCTATCCCCACCTCGTGCGCTTCGTGCTGGGTGAAGCCGGCGTGCCCTGGGATTGGGAGTACGGCGACATGGCGTTCTGGGACGGGCGCTGAACTCACGCACCCGCAAGCACTGCAGGCGCCGCCGGCTGCGAAGCATCGGGGAGGCGTCGCAGCAACACCACGGCCCCCACCACCAGGAGCAAACACACGCAGAGCAGCGTCGTGTGCACGGAGGCTGGGTACTCCGACGACGGCGGCGCGTAGCGAGACAGCAGGAAGGACGTCCCGTTGTTGAGGATGTGGACGAAGATGGGCAGCCGCACGCTTCCCGTGTGCACCGCGAGCCAGCCCAGGAACAGGGCCACCACCAGGGTGATGGGGCCGTGGATGGGATCCAGGTGCAGCAGGCCGAAGAGCGTGGCGGCCCCCACGACGCCTGCCTTGGGACCCCAGCGCTCCACCAGTCGCGTCTGCACGTAGCCTCGGAAGAAGAGCTCCTCCGCCAGGCCCGCCACCGGCGAGCCGAAGAACAACAGCAACGCGAAGGTCCCGAGCGGGCCCTGGCTCGCGGCCTCGAACCCCTTCAACGACCCGGTCCAGCTCCACGCCCCCGTGAGCACGGCCAGGCTCTCCAGGGACTGGCCCACCGCGAAGCAGCCCACCGCCGCCGTGAGCCAGGCCCACGCCGGCAGCGGCACCCCGGCCTCGAGGCGCAGCCGCTCACCCAGGGGCCGCGGGGACAACCGGCCGCCCAGGAGCGCGAGGCTCAGCGCAACGGTGCCGACCAGCATCACCACCGCGACGGTCGGCCACGGCAGGGCCTCCACCTTCTCCGCCAGGGCCGCTTGGGCCGCGCTGTCGCTCGGATCCACGCCGGCCCTGGCCGCCTCGATGCCCATGGCGAGGTGGTTCACGAGGGTGCTGCCGATGACGAGCAGCCCGAACATCACCACGAACGCGACCAGCACCGTCCACACACGCGGGCGCTGCACGGGCGCGGAGGCAACAGGGGCTGACTGGGATTTCATGGCGCGCGACATTACCAGCGCGGGAAGACGCGCCCGCGCCCCTCAGCCCCCGCCCAACCAGCTCTTGCCCAGCGTCTCCAGGGCGCGGCTCTCCTGCAGCGACAGCAGCGCCACGTTGAGGCGGTGCTGGATGGGGCTGCCAATGGGCAGGGCGAAGCCGTAGCCCTGGGTCTCGAAGCTGCCCTCGGACAGGTACAGCGCCACATCCGGGTGATGCAGCAGGTAGTACTGGAGCATGGGCCGGTCGAAGACCACGGCGTCGGCCTTTCCGTCGAGCACCTGGGCGATGGCCGCTTCCAGGTCCGGCGCCAGCACGAGACGGGCGCCGTTGGACACGGCGGCGAGCTGGCCGGTGGACCCCGCCACCACCGCCGTCTGCCGGCCCCTCAACTGCTCCAGGGTGGTGATGGAGGTGCCCTCGATGCCCTGGAGCGTCAGCGCCGTGGCGATGCCGGCGGTCAAGGAGGAGAAGGTGATCAACGCCACCAGCATCCACACACCGGTGATGATGCGCCCCGCCAGGGTGAGCGGCACGCGGTCCCCATAACCCACGGTGGACATGGTGACCAGCGCCATCCAGATGCCATTGCCAATGCCTGTCGTGGGCGAGGCGGGAAACTGGCTGGGATTGGCGCGGCGCTCGGCGAGCCACAGGAGCACGCCCACCAGGGTCAGCACCAACAGCAGGACGCCCACCGCGGACAGGAAGCCCGTGCTGAAGAAGGGCGCCAGCCAGTGCCCCAGGCCCTGCTTCGCGCGGGGGGCGAGGATGGCCAGGCTGGACTGGAAGTAGGGCTGGGTGAAGCTCACGTGCTGGATGCGCTCGGCGGTGATGCTCAGCGGGCCCACCGCCACGTCCAGCGTGCCCTGCGCCACCTGCTCCAGGGCTTGCGGCACGGTGTCCACGGGCTGCAGCTCCCAGTCCATCCCCGCCCGCAGCGCCATCGCCCGCCACACCTCCACGCTCAGGCCGCTCAGGCCGCTCAGCGTGCCGCCCGTGCGCACCACGAAGGGCGGGGTGCCCACCACGCCCACCCGCAGGCGTTGGGGCGGGGGCGGCGAGGGCCGCGAGGCCTGCGCGAGCGCGGAGGCGGCCAGCATGGACAGGACCAGGGCGCACCGCAGGACGGCGCTGGAGGACGGACGGGCCATCCTCCCTCCATACCGCACGCCGGCTTCGCGGCGCGAGGCCTCCCCGCCCTTCACACTTCTTCACCCCCACCTCAAATCACCGCAACCCGCGCCTTCCATATTGGGTCCAGTCAAGCAGCGGGAAACAACACCCCACGCCTGGAGCCACACGCCATGAAGAAGACGCTCGCCATCGCCGGTACCGCCGTCGTCGCCGTCACCCTCCTCACCGGGTTCGGCTTCGGCCGCCACCACCGCGGCACGCCCGACCCGGAGCGGATCCACCAGATGATCACCTGGAAGGTGAACGACACGCTGGATGACCTGGACGCCACCGAGGCCCAGCGCACCTCCATCCACGCCGTGAAGGACCGCCTCCTCAACGAAGGCCAGTCACTCATGGAAGGCCAGCAGGCCGCCCGCGCCGAGGCCATCACCCAGCTGGAGTCCGCCACGCCCGACGCCACGAAGCTCCACGCCCTGGTGGACGCGCGCATCGACGCCGCCCGCGCCTTCGCGCACAAGGCGGTGGATGCCGTGCTCGAGGTCCACCGCACGCTCACCCCGGCCCAGCGCCAGGAGCTGGCCAGCGACATCCGCGAGCGCACCGGCGCGAAGTAGACCTGCCCAGGCGGGCCGCCACGGTGCGCTCGGCAGGACACATCCCGTGTCTCACCGAGAAGCTTCGTGGCAGGAATGACGCGTGCGGTTATGGTCGGACGGTGGATTACACCGACTACGCGCGACGCATCCGCTCCCACGCTTCCCTGGGGGAGCTCTCTGAATACGGCCAGGTGACCGAAGGGGGGCGCGACTATCCCCTCTTCCGCCTCATCGTCCCCGGCGACCGCTGGCTCGTCATCACGTCCGGCTTCCATGGCGAGGAACCCGCCGGCCCGCTGACGCTCGCGAAGCACCTGCCGGACATCGTCGCCTACGCGAAGTCGAAGGGCGTGGGCCTGCGCGTCTACCCGTGCATCAACCCCTCCGGCTTCGAGGACGGCACGCGCTACAACCGCAGCGGCGAGAAGCCCAACAACGACTTCATGCGCTATGAGATCGCCCCCGGCGAGTGGCGCGGCGAGCTCGAGGGCGACCCGTCCATCCTCCGCTGGGCCCTGTACGACGGCGGCCCCAAGGAGACGCGCGCGGTGCGCAGCGACCTGGCCCGCTTCCCCGCCCCGGACGCCGCGCTCGACATCCACCAGGACAACTACCTGGGCGGCGTCGCCACGTACGCGTACACCTTCGGGGACAAGGCCGCCTACCGCCCGCTGATGGAGGCCGCCGCCGCGCACGCCACCGTGGTGACGAGCCGCAAGGTGGATGACCACGCCTACGCGGACGAGCACGGCCTCATCGTCTTCCACGACGGCAGCGTCACCGACTGGTACACGCGCCAGGGCGTGCCCTATGCCGCCGCGCTGGAGACCACCACGCCCACGACGCAGGACGCGTGCGACGCGGTGAACCTCATCTGGATCCGCGGCTTCATCGACCTGGCCGCGCGTGGCGAGGGCCCCACCCGGTGATTCAGCGCCCCCTGGGAAGCAGCGGCCTCACGGTGTCCGCGCTCGGCTTCGGCGCGGGGCCCGTGGGCAATGAAGCGCTGGGCGACGCCGACGCGGAGGCCCTGCTCCACGGCGTGCTGGACGCGGGCATCACCCTCATCGACACCGCGCCCAGCTATGGCGTGTCCGAGGAGAGAATCGGCCGGTTCCTCGGCGCGCGCCGCCGGGAGTTCGTGCTGTCCACCAAGTGCGGCTACGGCGTGCCCGGCGTGGAGGACTGGACGCCCGAGTGCATCACGCGCGGCGTGGACCTGGCCCTCCAGCGGCTGCGCACCGACGTGATTGACGTGCTGCACTTCCACTCGTGTCCGCCGGACGTGCTCCACCGCCCGGGCCTGGTGGAGGCGCTCACCCGCGCGGTGCAGGCGGGCAAGGTGCGCGCCGCCGCGTACTCGGGCGACAACGCCGGGCTGGACGCCGCGCTGGAGACGGGCGCGTTCGCGGTGGTGCAGACGTCCGTGAACCTCTTCGACCAGCGCTCCCTGGACCACGGCGTGGCGAAGGCCCGGGAGCGCGGCGTGGGCGTCATCGCCAAGCGGCCCCTGGGCAACGCACCCTGGCGCTTCCCGGGGCGCCCCCACGCGCACGACGTGGGCGAGTACTGGGAGCGCATGCAGCGCATGGCCCTCCAGACGGACGGCCTGGACTGGCCGGAGCTGGCGCTGCGCTTCACCGCGTTCGCGCCCGGCGTCGCCACCTGCATCGTGGGCACCACGCGGCTGGACAACCTCCGCGCCAACGCACGCACCCTGGAGCAGGGCCCCCTCCCCGAGGCTACCTTTCAGGCCATCCGGGACGCCTTCCGCCGCCATGACACCGGGTGGGATGGCGTCATCTGACGCAGCCCGCCAGTCTGGCGTTCCGTCAAGCAGCGAAGATTTCAGCGCGATCAACTGCTCACCATCGACGTTTGTCTCGTCCATGCGGGCCGGGTGCATGCTCTTGGGTGCATGCCAACCATCCGGTCCATGAACGTGACGCCAGAGTTTGAGAAGGATGGAGAGTCGGTGGAGATGCACCCCTCGTCGCTGGACCTGAACCAGCTCGAGCCCACCGCGCAGGTGGCGAGCTGGCTGCGCATGCGCGCGAGCCAGTGGCTCACCACGGCGCAGAAGGACTTCAACGAAGCCCTCTTCGCGCGGGACGGTTCGGAGGCGTCGTTCGACCGCTACGCCGACGCCCGCTCGGAGCTGGACTCCGCGGAGGCCTGGGCGCTGCGCGTCGCGGAGCTCGTGGCGCACGCGCGGTAGGCGCCCGGGGTTTCAGAGCGCGAAGCGCTGGATGACCGGTGAGGTGGCACCGCCATCCGACTGCCGCCAGGTATCGTTCAGGTAGAGCGCGGGCGGGTTGGCCCGGGTGAGGGGGCGGCTGGGTTGGCCTTCGACCACGCCCACCCCCTCCACGGTCGTCCCGTCCCATACCGAGAGGACCTTCTCCACGCCGCCATCGGCGCCCTGCTTCGGATTGACGAAGACGAACCGCTGTTGCCCCGGCACGAAGTCGAAGACCTCCATGTCGATCCGCGTTCGGAAGGTGAGCGGTTGCGACGCGTGGTTCCAGCGCAGGACCCGGGGGCCGCCCCAGCTATCCCGCAGCTCGTAGGTCATCCACACCGCGCTCGTCAGGTCGTCGCTCACGGCGGGCTCGTGGTCGATGAGCAAGCCCACGTAGGAGAACTCCTCGCCTGGCCGTCTCATCAACCTGTAGGCCATCGTGCAGCGGTTACCGAAGCAGTCCAGGGCCGCGCAGTAGATCACCATCCCACCGCGCACCCTCCTGGGCTCGCAGAGCGTGGAGCCCATCCAGGTGCACCCCTGCGAAGTACAGGAATAGGAGCGTTCATCCGGTGGTATCTGCCCGACAGGGAGTGACGCGCCGATGATGAAGGTGTCCTCGTCGAAGAACGCGGCCCGCGTGACGCCTCCGTTACTCTGCGGCGCGGCCACATCCCAGAGCAGGGCCTGCGTGCGGGTGTCGTACACCTGGACGTGCCGCTCCGGGGTGAGCCGCGCGAAGCGGTTTCCGCTCGGGGAGATGTGCAGCCAGTGGGCGGGATCCCCTCCGGCCTCCGCGAGCGTGCCCAGCTCCGTGTCGAAGGCCCACACGCGCGAGCTCAGCGCCATCCACAGGAAGCGCTCTCCGGCCACGAGGACCGGCTCGGTGGCCGGGCCCGCCTCGACCTGCGCCACCGTCTTGACCTGGCACGCCCGCCCATCACACTCCGGGGGGAACACCCTGCTCAGGTCCGCCCCGCCGTCGGCGGTCTGCTCGACGAAGGCGACGTAGGGGGTGGCGCCCTCCTTCACCACCGCGCGGCCCCAGATGCGGGTGCTCACCACGGACGCCTCCGCGTCACCGGGCCGCCACAGCCAGGCGGTGGAGCCCCCCTCCTGTGAGGAGAGGGTGAGGACCAGCGCGTTACCGTCGCTCGTGAAGCGTCCGCTCTCGGCCGCGGGAGCGATGCGCCGTGTCTCCCCTGTCGCTAGGTCCTGGAGCACCGTGCCACCGCCATCCGACTCCACCGCGACGAGCCATCGCTGACGGGCATCCACATCCAGCAGGTACGCGTCCCGCATCAGCGTCTGGACCGGGGGGCCCGCGTCCCATCCCGCGTCAGGCGTCTCACCCGCGTCCTCCACGCCGGCATCCTCCACGCCGGCGTCCCCCACGTCCGGGTCCGCCTTGCAGTGACTCAATCCCATCCCGAGCAGCACCAGCCCCAGGGCCCTGCCTGCGCTTCGCAATGACATATTTTTCTCCAGGCTCGAGCTACAGCGGCACGCGGATGATGGAATTGGAGGGCGTCCCGTCCGGCCGCGGCCGGGCGACGTCCAGGTAGAGCGCGGGCGGGTGGTCCCGCATGATTCCCGAGTCCGCGGGCGTCCCCTCCACCCAGCCCAGGTCGACCACCTGCCTGCGGTCCCAGGTCCAGAGGTGGTCCACCGGCGTGCCGTCAGCCCGCTGTACCGCCTGGCGGTACAGCAGCCGCTTCGGCTCCGGGGTGAACAGGAACGGCTGCGTCGGCTGCGGGCCCTGCAGGAGCAGCTTCGACGTCGCGTTGTTATAGGCCCACTCCACGATGAAGCCCGTGCCCGACTGAGGCTTCAGCCGCGCCGCGTCCAGGAAGCCCTGGGAGAAGACGGGCCCCAGCCAGGTGCCGTCCTCTCCCGCCTCGAAGAGCCAGTTCGCCGCGCTGTTCCGGTACGAATTGACGAGGTCGCACCGCACGAAGGGGCACAGCTCCTCGCGGCAATAGATGGCCGGCTGGCCGCTGACCCGCTCGGGCCAGCACTCGTTCTGCGAGACGGCCTCGGTGCACCCCGAGGACGTGCACTTGTAGAGCGAGTGCCCCAGCGGAACGCCCGGCGGTGCGCCCCTTTGCGCGCCCTGCGTGTTCACGAGGACGTTCACCTCGTCCAGCATCATGGGGGTGTTGGTCGGCAGCCACCCGGAATAGAGTTCATCGTTCCGCCAGACGTGGTCCCACAGCAGGGCCCCCGTGGCGGTGTCGAACAGCACGACGTGGTTGTCCTCCGCCCAGCCGTAGCGGGTCCCCCCGGGTGAGAGGACCGGCGTCGCCGGGAGCGTGCCCAGGGCCGTGGCCGTGTCGGAGGCCGCGTCGATCAACGTGGCCCGCATCCCCTCCACGAAGAGCAGCGTCCCCCCGCCGTTCCAGAGCCTCGCGTCCGACCCCTGGACCTGCACCGGCGTCGAAGGCACGCAGGCGCCGGGAGCGCACGAAGCCATCCGCGCGATGCGGACGGAGGTCACGCCGTTCTCCCCCTCTTCCAGGAACGCGACGTAGGAGAGCGCGCGGTCATGGAGCACGCCTCCGCGGGCGCTCGAGGTGAGGGGAATGAGGCCAGAGGCCCCGGGCCGCCAGAGCCAGACCTTGCGCAGGCCTCCCACCGCCGCGCTCCACATCACCGCGGCGCTGCCGTCGCTCGCGCCATAGGCGGCCTCCACGACGTCCGCGATGCGCACGGGCTCCCCCGCGGGCAGGGACTGCGCGTAGGTGCCGTCCTCCCGGACGGACAGGAGGAACGTCTGGCTTTCGTCCACCTGCAACAGGCGCGCGTCCCGCGTCACCGCGGTGAAGGGGCGTCCCGCGTCCTCGCCGCCCCCGTCGGTCCCGCCGCCGCCCGGCTCCGAGTGGCAGGCGGCCAGCACCAGGACGAGCAATCCCAACACCGTCCAGGCGCTGCCCGCGAGCGGCCGGCGTTCATGCAATGGCATGTGCTTTCTCCCCATCCTGGAAGGAGTACGTCCGCAGCCGCCCCGGCGGGCTGAAATGTGGCGAAATGGACTGTGGAAGGGGCGGGTCGCGGAAGAACCGCGCGGGCGGATTCCTGATGGCCTGGCGCAATGACAGACATGCCGGTGCCCGGCGCCGGAAGCGGCGCGTCACGACGTCGCGCTGTCATCTGGACTTCCCCCCTCGACTTATCGAGGGCACCCCCGGCCCGGCACCCGCGCGGGGAAGCTACCACGGCGGTCCGCTTCGAATGGACGGCCCGCAGTGCGTTTTTTCAGCGCCCCACGCCCATGCGCTTCCACAGCTCCAGCAGCGTGCGCAGCACGGACGCGGGCGGCACGTCCGCCGCGGGCGGCACGTCCACGCGGATGCCCTGCGCGGCCAGCCGCGTGAACGGGTTGTCCGCGTCCGGCGTCTTCAGCGGCACGGAGGGGTCCGCCGGCCGGAAGCCGAACGCCAGCGCCCGGGCCTGCACCGCCGGGCTGCGCAGGAAGGCCACCCACTCCAGCGCCGCCTCGCGCTGCTCGGGCGACACCCAGTCCGCCTGGAGCACCGCCGCCGGGTGGTCGCTCCACAGCGTCACCGGCGGATAGTCCACCCGCAGCGGCCCCCACCGCCCCTGCGCGTTCCCCAGCTGCGCGATGGCCAGGCTCTCGTACACGAGCGCCAGGTCGTAGCGGGACGGCCCGTAGCGCACCAGGTCCGTCATGAACGTGCCCGTGGACGGCTCGAAGCGCGTCACGCCCCGCTCCAGCCCCTGGAGCCACGCCTGATAGGCCGGGTCCAGCAGGTCCGCCTGCGTCACGCTCGCGCGCCGGCCCAGGTACTCCAGCGTCGCGGACAGGAGCGCCTGCAGGCCGGAGTTGGACTTCGTGGGGTCCGTGTGGCCCAGCTTCACGAAGCCCCACTCCGGCGGGCCGCCCACCGCGGGCCAGCCCCGGTCGCTCGCCACCGCGCGCTGGAGCGTCTTCCACGACAGGGCCGCGCCGCCGTCCGCCTTGCGCAGCACGTCCATCCGGTCCTGCCAGCCCACGAACACCAGCGGGGTAATCACCAGCGGATGCGGCGCGGCCTCGCCCTGCGTGGCGAACAGCGGCCCGTGCGAGGCGTCCGTCGCCCAGTCCGCCGCGAGCATGCGCAGCTCCGCGCTGTCCGCCGGGCTCCACACCGTGGGCTTCTCCCGCCCCTCCAGGATGGCCCGCGCCGCCTCCAGCGAGCCCTGTCCCACCAGCGTCACCCGCACGCGCGGGTGCGTCCGCTGGAAGTCCGCGAGCGCCGCCTCCACCCACGCCCGCTTCTCCGTGCTGTAGAGGAACGTGATGTCCGTCACCCGCCGCCGCGACGGCAGCGGCGCGGAGGCGGACTCCGGCTCCGGCGTCACCGCGCGGGGCGCCTCCGGGGCCGCCAGCAGGTAGAACACCCCCAGCGCCGCGGCCAGCACGCCAATCAGGAGGAGCATCCGGGGCTTCATGTCCCCCCTCGTACCCCGGACCACATTCCCGGAAAGCCCGGAGGCGCTTTTGTCACACCCCTGTCACTCACGACTTCTCCCCGGCCGCTCCCCTTCCAGGAAGGTCCAAGCGGGTTGTTTGGGCTCATAGGACTGGCAGAATGGCCCGGATGACGACACTGGCACGAAGCATTGCGCTCCTGGGACTGGGAGCGGTGTTCGGGGGTTGCGCGGCGAAGCAGGCGCCTCCCGTCCAGCGCTACGCGCTGGGCATGTCCCGGGCGGAGTATCGGGATTACGCGGGGGCGAAGGCGAGCCCCTGTGACGCGGAGCCGCGCTGGTTCCAGGACGAGCTGACCGCGGTGAACGGCCTGCTGGCGCGCTTCATCAAGGAGACGGAGCAGGCGATGGATCCCAAGGCCCTGGAGCACGCGAAGCAGCTGGCGCTGCTGGAGGAGGGGCTGCGCACGCTGCCCCCGGTGCTGAAGGTGCACGAGGCCAACCTCCAGGCGCTGAAGGCCTGCGACTTCCGGCGCGCGGGCGCGTTCCCGGACCTGGCCCAGCGCGGCGCGACGCTGCTGACGGAGGCGCGGGACCTGATGGCGCTGGGGCCCAGATTCGAGCGGCCGAGGCGCTGCGCGAGGCCCAGAAGCAGTGGCGCGAGCAGGGCCCTGTCCGCGAGGCGAAGGCGCGCGAGACGTGGTGCCCGAAGCCCGCCAAGGTGGGCCAGCCGGACCTCTACTTCGCGCGGCTGTCGCCGGAGGGGCGCACCGAGTGGTTCTTCTGCGACGGCCACGTCGTGGAGAGGTCCGGCGACTCGGAGCCCACGCTGCTGAGCCCGGAGGGGCTGTCGAAGTGGGAGCGGCGGCGGGTGCAGGCGAAGAAGTACCTGGACGCGGCGCAGTCCTACCCCCCGGAGGAGGTGGACCGTCAGCCCACGGCCGCCACCCTCCAGCGCGCCGCGGCGTCCGGCGGCGGCAGCGCGGCGGGAACGCCCCGTAGCGAGGGCGTGACGCGCGGCCTCCGGCGTCACGCTCCCAGCCGGGCGAGCCGCCTGGACAGGTGCGCGTCGCCGCCCGCGTCCACGCCGCCCACGAAGGCGGACAGCGCCTGGCCCGCGCCGGACAGGTGGGCCTCCAGGTGGGGCTTGAGCGTCGCCCAGCGCTTCGTCCACGCGTCCTCGGAGCCGTCGCGCAGGTCCGGGCGCTCCGTGAGGAGCGCCGTCACGCGCAGCGCCAGCTCCGGG
>NZ_JBKGHJ010000186.1:0-14916 GCF_046520365.1 Corallococcus sp. 4LFB | reverse complement strand
CTCGTGGGGGCGCTCGTCGCCGGCTGCAAGCAGGAGCCCCGCGAAGACGCCGCCCGCCACCCCCGCGGTCCACCGCCGACGCCCCGCGGCCAGCACGCCGTCCGCGTCCACGCCCGTGCCGGTGCAGCCCTCGCAGCTGAAGCCCGTCATCCACGAGCTGGCCAGCGAGAACGCCCTGCCCACGGGCGTCGTCATCGAGTTCGCGCTGCCGGTGCGTCCGCGCTACGAGAGCGTCGACGGCACCGTCGTCACGCTGTCGCCAGAGGTCGGGGGCAGCCTGCGGTGGACGGGCCCCTCGTCGCTGCTCTTCACCCCGTCGACGGGCTTCGCGGCCGGCACGACGTACACCGTCTCCGTGGACGCGGTGAACACCGACGGGGGCGTCGTCAAGCCGTGGATCGCGCGCGAGTGGCATTACGACTTCACGACCTACGCCTTCAAGTTCGCCCAGCTCTACCCCACGCGCCTGGACCTGCCGAAGGGCCGCGTGGAGGCGAACGTGGACTTCTCCGGCCCGGTGGACCTGGCCGCCGTGCGCTCCCGCTCAAGCTTCCGCGTGGGCGACACCGCCATCAGCGACGTGAAGTGGAGCACCCGCGCGGACACGCGCAACTCCCTCTCCGTGGTGCTCACCCACCCGAAGCTCAAGCCCGGCGCGACGCTGCGGTTCTCCCTGCGCGAGGGACTGACGGCCGCGGGGGGCGCCTCCACCGAGCAGGCGCCCGCGGCCACGGCCAGCGTCCCGCTCAACGGCGGCAAGCGCATGGACATCACCTACGTGAGCCTCCAGGAGGGGACCAACGGCTACTTCTTCGAGGTGAGCTGCCGCGACGTGGAGGCGGACGCCCCGGCGAGCCCCACCGACGAGCAGTGGGACTCGTACTACTACGACGACGACAACAAGGGCTGCTCGCTCAACGACGCGGTGGCGCTGGACGCCATCCGCTTCAAGCCGAAGGTGAAGTTCACCGTGGCCCCGTCGCGGCGCGGCTTCCGCATCTTCGGTGACTTCAAGCGCGGCCCGCACACGCTCTCCATCGCGGAGGGCACGCTGTCCGTGGGCGGCGGCGCGCTCATGGGCGCCTGGTCGCGCGGCTTCTCCGTGCCCGCGCGCCAGCCCCAGGTGCGCTTCAACGCCAACGGCCGCTACCTGCCGCGCAGCGCGTGGCGCAACCTGCCCCTGCAGCACCTCAACGTGGAGCAGGTGACGCTCACGGTGCGCAACGTGCCGCCGGAGAACCTCGTCTTCTGGATGGGCAGCGACTACTCGGAGACCGCGGACGAGCGGACGAGCAACGTGCTGGTGCGCAAGGCGGTGCCGCTCAAGTCCACGCCGGACTCGCTGCTCACCACGTACGTCGACGTGGCGTCGCTGGTGCCCGCCAACACGCGCGGCCTGGTCGAAATCCTGGCGGAGCGCGGCGACTACAAGGCCGCCACCCGCATCCTGCTCACCGACCTGAGCCTCGTGGCCAAGCGCGGCGGTCCCGCCGTGGGCTCCACGGACTCCGGCGAGGTGTGGGTCTGGGCCCTGGGCCTGGAGAGCACGGAGCCCCTGTCCGGCGTGGAGGTGTCGCTGGTGAAGAAGAGCGGGCAGGCCGTGGCCCGCTGCACCACGCAGGGCGAGGCGGGCTGCAACCTCAAGGTGCCCGCGCCCGGCGTGGACGACAGCGCGCCGTTCGCGCTGGTGGCGCGCAAGGGCGACGAGCTGACGTACCTCAAGTACGACGAGCTGAAGACGGAGATCGCCAACTCGGACGTGCAGGGCGAGCCCTACCGCGCCGAGCAGCCCTACCGCGCCTCCGTCTGGTCCGACCGCGGCGTGTACCGCCCCGGTGACACCGCGCACGTGGCCGCGGTGCTGCGCGGCCAGGACAACCTGGCGCCGCCCGCGGGCATGCCGGTGGAGGTGCGCGTCGTCGACCCGCGCGAGCGTGAAATCCGCAAGGTGATGCTGAAGACGAACGCGGCGGGCCTCGTGTCGTTCGACCAGGCCTTCGCGGCGTTCCAGGACACGGGCCACTACTGGGTGCGCCTCAAGGTGGCGGACCGCGACGTGGCCTCCTACGCGGTGAACGTGGAGGAGTTCGTCCCGGAGCGCATGAAGGTGACGGCCAGCACCACCGCGCCGGGCTACGTGCAGGGCAAGGAGATCCCCGTGGGCGTGGAGGCCGCGTACCTCTTCGGCGGCTCCGCGGAGGGCAGCCCGGTGGAGCTGACGTGCCGCCTGGAGTCCGTGTCCTTCAGGCCCAAGCAGAACGCCCAGTACACCTACGGCATCTGGCGCCAGGACGGCAGCGTGCCCCGGCCCGTCACGCTGGGGCAGGTGAAGGGCACGCTCGACGCGAAGGGGCAGGCGCTCCTCGACTGCCCGGCCCAGGCGGCGTCGGGCCCCATCAAGGGCGCCGCGCGGCTGTCCGCGGTGGCCAGCGTCTTCGAGTCCGGCAGCGGCCGCTCCACCATCGGCGAGGCCAACGTGCCGGTGCACCCGGAGGCCTACTACCTGGGCCTGCAGGCCAGCACGCAGAAGGTGAAGGCGGCCACGCCCTTCACGGTGTCGGGCGTGGTGGTGGACTGGGACGGCCAGCTCGTCACCGACGGCAAGGCGCCGAAGACGGTGGTGCTGGAGTACCAGCTGCTGGAGGAGAACTACGGCTACTACTACGACGAGGAGTCCGGCTACGAGCGCTACCAGCGCTACCTGCGCCCGCAGCGTGAGGGCGAGGCGACGGTGAAGGTGGAGAACGGCCGCTTCACCGCCACGGTGCTGCCGGGCCGCGACGGCGCGGGTTACCTCGTGCGCGCTCGCGCGGGCAGCACCCAGACGGACCTCTCCATCGAGGGCGAGGGCCGCTACTACTGGTGGGGCGAGGGCTCGCGCGTGGACCAGACGCCGCGGCCCCAGAAGCCCACGGCGCTGGAGCTGGCGCTGCCCGCGAAGGGCAAGGTGGGCGAGGCCCTGACGGTGAAGATGAAGGCGCCCTACCGGGGCCGCGTCCTCTTCACGGTGGAGACCGACCGCGTGCTCACCACCGCGTGGAAGCAGGTGGAGCCCGGTGAGGTCACCTGGCAGTTCACGCCCAGGGAGTACGCGCCCAACGTGTACGTGAGCGCGTTCCTGGTGAAGGACCCGCACCTGGAATCCGCCCAGGCGTTCATGCCGGACCGCGCCTTCGGCGTGGGCAGCATCGCGCTGGAGCCGGTGGACTTCACCCAGGCCGTCACGCTGACGGTGCCCAAGGAGGTCCGCAGCAACGACACGCTCACCGTGGACGTCGCGGTGGAGGGCGTGGAGGGCCCCACCTTCGCCACCGTCGCGGTGGTGGACGAGGGCATCCTGTCCCTCACGCGCTTCCAGAGCCCGGATCCGCTGAAGGAGATCTTCACGCGGCGCGCGCTGGGCATCCAGACCTACGAGACGGTGGGCTGGGCGCTCCTGGTGCCGCCCGGCGGCAACTCCAGCTCCACCGGCGGTGACGAGGGCGGCGGCGCGGAAGGCCGCGTGCAGCCGGTGAAGCCCGTGGCCCTGTGGAGCGGCGTGGTGGAGGTGCCCGCCAACGGCAAGCTGCGCGTGCCCTTCAAGCTGCCGCGGTACCGGGGCGCGGTGCGGGTGATGGTGGTGACGGCGGGCAACAAGCGCATCGGCCGGGCCAGCGCGCAGGTGCTGGTGCGCGACCCGCTGGTGCTCCAGACGACGCTGCCGCGCTTCCTCACCCAGAACGACGAGATCCAAATCCCGGTCTTCGTCACCAACCTGTCCGGCAAGGCGCAGGACGTGAAGGTGTCACTGGCCTCGGAGGCGCTGGCGGTGCCGGGGCTCGCGATGCCGGAGGCGCTGGGCTCGCCCCTGGAGCTCAAGGGCAAGAGCGAGGGCCGCGCGCGGGTGGAGGACGGCAAGTCCCGCACCTTCGTGTTCCAGGGCCGCGCGGTGCAGTCGGTGGGCGCCGCTCGGCTGGTGGTGACGGTGGAGGGCGGTGGCTACACGTCGCGCGAGCAGCTGGACGTGCCGCTGTCCCCGGCCGGCCCCCGGGAGCGGAAGCTCCAGCAGGTGGAGCTGGCGCAGGGCACCACGGACGTGAAGGCGCTGCTCCAGGGCTGGGTGCCCACGACGGAGCGCACCACCGTCTGGGTGACGAACAACCCCTACGCGAAGTCGCTCCAGCACCTCTCGTACCTGGTGCGCTACCCGCACGGCTGCATCGAGCAGACGACGTCCTCCACGCGCCCGCTGCTGTTCGTGAGCCAGCTGGTGGAGCGCGTGGATCCGACCCTGGTCTCCACGGCGAAGCTGGAGGACATGGTGCAGTCGGGCATCAACCGGGTGCTGTCCATGCAGACGGCCTCCGGCGGCTTCGCCTACTGGCCGGGCCAGACGGAGCCCCTGGCCTGGGGCACGGCCTACGCGACGCACATGCTGCTGGACGCCCGCAAGCTGAAGTACCCGGTGCCGGAGGACCGGGTGGACAGCGCGCTCGCGTGGATGGGGGACGAGCTGACGCGGAAGGAAGGGCGCGTGAATGACGACCACTACGGCCAGCACTCGGAGGCGTACATGCACTACGTGCTCGCGATGGCGGGCAAGGGGCGCAAGGCGCGGGCGCAGGCGATGGTGAGCGCGCTGGAGACGGCGGCGAAGAAGGCGGCGCTCAGCGGCGAGGACCAGGAGGACCTGTACCTGCTCAAGGCCGCGCTGTGGCTGTCCGGAGACCGCCGCTACGAGAAGGAGCTGCGCAACCCGGACGTGTCCTCGCTCAGCGAGGAGCGCCACAACGGCTGGTCGTTCTATTCGGACCGGCGCCGGCGCGGGATGATGCTCAGCACCTTCCAGGACCTCTTCGGCACCGCGCCAGAAGGGGAGCCCCTGGCGCGCATGGTGGCGACGGCGCTGGAGGCGCGCACGTCGGAGTACTACACGACGCAGGAGCTGGTCTGGGGCATCACCGGCCTGGGCAAGCGGCTGCAGGGCAGCGCGACGACCTTCACGCCGCCCACGCTCACCGTGGCGGGCAAGGCGGTGGCGTCCGTCGCGGAGAAGGACGCGCGCGTGTCGGACCGCACGTGGGCCCTGGCCCGCGCCAGCGAGCGCGCCAGCGTGTCGCTGGACCTCGAGGACAAGGGCGCGGGCAGCGTGTACCTCCTCCTCAACAGCGAGGGCGTGCGCACCACGCCCGAGGTGAAGGTGGGCGGGCAGGGGCTGACGCTCAAGCGCACCTGGCGCTCGCTGGACGGCACCGCGCTGGACCTGAAGGCCCAGCCGGTGAAGCTGGCGGACCTCATCTACGTGGAGCTGGAGGTCACCAACACCACGGGCGAGCGCGTGCAGAACATCGCGCTGGTGGACCGGCTGCCGGCGGGCTGGGAGATTGAGAACGCCCGCCTGGGGCGCGGCGGCAGCGTGGACTGGGTGGACGCGGATTCGCTGTGGGCCGCGGACTACGTGAACGTGCGCGATGACCGGATGGATGCCTTCGGCGCGCTGCAGGCCCACGAGACGAAGAAGCTCGTCTATGCGGTGCGCGCGGTGACTGCGGGCAGCTTCACCCTGCCGTCCGCGGAGGCCGAGGCGATGTACGACTCCTCCGTCTGGGCCCGTGAAGCCGCGGGCACGGTGCAGGTGGCGGGTCCCTGGAAGGACGACCTGCTCTAGGCCCCATGCGTCGCGTGCGTCTCAACGGAAGGAAGTGGGCGGGGGTGGCGCTGGCGGGGCTCGTGCTGTTGGGCACGGGCCTGCTGGCGGCCTGGCGGGTGCCGCTGCCGGAGCGGTTGGCGGCGCCCCCCTCGGTGGTGATGGCGTACCGGGACGGGTCGCCCGCGTACGTCTTCCTCGCCCCGGACGAGCGGTGGCGCATCCCCGCGCCGAAGGACCGCGTCGACCGGGCCTATGTCCGCGCCCTGGTGGCGCTGGAGGACAAGCGGTTCTTCCAGCACCCGGGCGTGGATCCGCTCGCGGCCCTGCGCGCCCTGGGGCTCAACCTGAGCCGGGGGCGGCGGGTGTCGGGGGCGTCCACGTTGACGATGCAGCTGGTGCGCGTGCTGGAGCCCCGTCCCCGCACGTTCACCTCGAAGGTGATCGAGTCGTTCCGCGCCGCCCAGCTGGAGGCGCGGCTGTCCAAGCAGGAGGTGCTGGAGGCGTACCTCCAGTTCGTGCCCTACGGGCGCAACGTGGAGGGCGTGGAGGCGGCGGCGCTCGCGTACTTCGGGCACACCGCCCAGCACCTGAGCCCGGCGGAGATCGCCACGTTGCTGGCGGTGCCGCAGAACCCGAACCGGCGCTTCCCGTCGCCGGAGAACCGGGACCGGCTGCGCTCGGCCCGGGACGACGATCGCCCGGGCGGCTGCTGGAGTCCGAGGCGCTGGCCGTGGACGGCGTGGCGGCCGACGCGGTGCTGGCGGAGGTGCGGGCGACGCCGGTGCCGGACGTGCTCACGCCCTTCCCCCGGGAAGCGCCGCACGCGGCGGTGTGGCTCAAGGCGCGGCGGCCGGGGGTGACGTGGCTGGCGACGACGCTGGACGCGGGCACGCAGCGCTTCGTGGAGCGCACGCTGGGGGAGGCGGCCCGGCGGCTGGAGCGGCAGGGCATCCACAACGGCGCGGTGGTGGTGGCGGACCGGGAGTCCGGAGAGCTGCGCGCGCTGGTGGGCAACTTCGACTTCTTCGACGAGAAGCACGGCGGGCAGATCATCGGCTTCACCACGCCGCGCTCGCCGGGCTCGGCGCTCAAGCCGCTGCTGTACGCGCTGGGGATTGATCAGGGGCTGGTGGGGCCGGAGACGCTGGTGCCGGACATCCCGGTGGCGTACGGCGGCTATCAGCCGCGCAACTTCGACGGGCGGTTCCTGGGGCTGGTGCGGATGGAGTCCGCGCTGTCGCAGTCGCTCAACCTGCCGTTCGTGCGGCTCCTGGAGCGGGTGGGCGTGGAGGGCTTCCTCGGTTCGCTGCGGCAGGCGGGCGTCACCAGCCTGGATCCACGGCCGGGGCACTACGGCCTGTCCGCGGCGGTGGGCGGGCTGGAGCTGACGCCGCTGGAGTTGACGGGCGTGTACCTGGCGCTGGCGGGGGACGGGCAGGCGCGGCCGCTGCGGGTGCTGGAGGAGGACGCGGCGCCCGGGAAGGCCCAGGCGCTGGTGTCCCCGGGGGCGGCGTGGCTGACGCGGCAGGCGTTGGCGTTGAGGGACCGGCCGGACTTCCCGGAGCGCCGTCGGCTCACGGGGCTGCCCGCGCGCGTGCACTGGAAGACGGGGACGAGCTTCGGCAACCGGGACGCCTGGGCGGCGGGCTCCGGCCCGAAGCACACGGCGGTGGTGTGGCTGGGCAACTTCGACCACGCGTCGAGCGTGCACCTGGTCGGCGGGGAGAACGCGGCCCCGCTGCTGTTCGACCTCCTGGAAGGCGTGGGGCCGCGAGGCACGGCGTTGCAGGAGGAGGACGCGGCGCCGCCCAGGGACCTGGTGAGCGTGGAGGTGTGCGCGTACTCGGGGCACCTGCCCACGGACGCGTGCACGCAGCGCAAGCGGGTGGACGCGGTGCGCACGGCGGTGCCGACGACGCCGTGTCCGTACCACCACCGGGTGGAGGTGGACGTGGCGTCGGGCCTGGCGGTGGGGCCGGGTTGCCGGGACGGGCGCAAGACGGAGTCGCGCGTGTACCTCACGTGGCCGTCCAGCCTGCGCCGGTGGCTCGCGGAGCAGCAGCGGCAGTTGCCTGAACCGCCGCCCCTGGCGCCCGGCTGCGTCGCGGGAGGGGAGCGGGACACGCCGACCATCCTCTCGCCGCCGGAGGGGCAGGTGGCGCTGCTCATCCCCGGCATGAACGCGGAGGAGCAGAAGATCCCGCTGGAGGCGGAGGCCGCGCACGACCGCGAGCTGACGTGGTTCGTGGACGGAGCCGTCCTGGGAACCGCGAAGGCCGCCGAGCGCCTGTGGTGGAAGCCGAGCGTGGGCACGCACGACATCCTCGTCACCGACGACCGCGGCCTCACCGCGCGCCGCACGCTGGTGGTGCGCGAGCGGCAGTAGGGTTCAGCGTTCGGCGATCCACCGGGCCAAGGCGACGCCGCTGAGGAACGCGCCTTCCACACGCGGCCCCGCGCACCAGTCGCCACACGCGCCCAGCCCGAGCGCCGGGTCGAACAACGCGGACGTCTCCAGCGGCGGTGAAGGCATCGCGAAGCGCCACCGGTGCGCGACGGCCTCCACCGCGCGCACGTCCCTGCCCAGCGCCTTCCCGAACGCCTCCACGAGCTTCGGCGCCAGCTCCTCCGCCGTCTCCTCCAGGTGCGCCGCGCTGTACTCCGGCGACCCGTGAAGCACCCAACGCTCCCCCGGAGCCCGCCCCGGCTTGCTCGTGTCGCGCGCCACCCACGACAGCGGCGAGTCCTCCACGAACGCGCCATCCAGCTCCACCGCCACCGCCTCCTCGAACCGGGCCATCACGGCCCAGCACGGCGACAGCCGCGCGGTCCCCGCCTGTGCCGCCAGCGCGGGCGCACCCGCCAGCAACGGCACCGCCTGCGGCGCGGGCACCGCGGCCACCACCACGTCCGCCAGTCCCAGGTCCTCGCCCGTCTCCGAAGTCAGGCGCCACGCCCGGCCGTCGCGCTCCACCCGGTCCACCCGCACCCCGAAGCGCATGTCCAACCCGTCCGCGAGCGCCTTCGCCACCGCGTTCATGCCCGGCACGCCCACGTACCGCTCGGACTCCTTCGCGGGAGTCACTGCCCCACGCGTCAGCGTCCCGATGCGCCCGGGCCACTCCGCCACGACGCCCTCCGCCACCCACGCCTCCACCAGCGTCCGGAAGAGCGGCTCCCGCGCCGTGAAGTACTGCGCGCCATGGTCGAACGTGCCTCCATCCGCGCTCCTCCGCGTGGACAGCCGTCCTCCCGGCCCGTGCCCCTTGTCCAGCACGCGCACGCCGAAGCCCGCGCCCGTCAGCACCCGCGCGAGCGCCAGCCCCGACATGCCCGCGCCAATGACGGCGACGCGGGGCAGGGGACCGGAGCGGCGCGGAAGCAGGTCATCCAGAACGCGGGAGGCGGGCATGGCCCGGGTACTAACCCGGCCCCGCCCGCCTCGCACGCCCCGCCATCAACCCGTGTCCGCGCGACGACTCAGCGGACCTCCCAGCCCTCCGCGCCGCGAGCGTAGTGCTTGCCCGCGGGCAGCTCGCCGTAGAACAGCGCGTCCTTCACGCCCACCACCGTCTTGCCGTCGAACAGGCCCACCTCGCCCCTGGCGGGGAAGGTGATGCCCAGCGAGGCGGCGGTGATCCGCACCGTCTGGCCCGGCGCCACCGGGATGTTGCCCAGCACCGCGCCCGTCGGGGCCTTCACGACCGTGGGCGCGTAGTTCCCGCCCGCCAGGCTCACCCGCAGGTTCGTGGTCAGCGTCATGCCCTGGAGCGACACCGCCTGCGCGCCGTGGTTGCCCACCTCCACCCAGCCCGCGCGCGGGTCGAACGCCTCCAGCACCAGCGTGGACTGCTGCGCCTTCAGCCGCTTCAGCTCCGTCACCACGAAGTCCCGGCGCACCTTCACGAAGCGCTTCATGTACGCCTTTCCGGCGCTGAACTTCGCGTAGTCCATGTACGGGTCGGCCTTCATGGACGCGTCAATCAGCGAGTGGAGCTGGTCGATGTACGGGTCCATCACCTCCGGCGTGAAGAGCTCGTCCAGCGCCTTGTCCAGCCGCGCCTCCAGCCGGGCGCGCAGCACCGGGTTCATCACCACGCGCGTGCCCAGGTTGGAGAACACCGGCAGGTAGCCCGGGTAGCTGCCCTGCTCCAGCCTGCGCTGCTGGTACATCTTCTCCACCCAGCCATCCAGCAGCGTGAAGTTGAACAGCGGGTGCTTCATGTTGCTCGTGGAGGCGGACTGGTCCTCCACCGTGTTCGTGTACCACCAGCGCGCATCCACGTTGTTCAGGTCCCAGGGCACGTAGCGCCAGCGGCCGGTGAGCTGGTCGTGCATGAAGTAGCTCTCGGAGTCCTCCACGAAGTTGTTGGACATCAGCGCGTCCAGCACCATGGAGCGCACGTAGGACTCCACCTCCAGGTTCTTCTCCAGCGCGGTGACCAGCTGCGGCTCCGGCGTGTGGTTGATGACGTCCAGCACCGCCCACAGCGCGTCGTCGGGCTCGCTCTCGTTCGTCTTCTTCACCCAGTCGCCCTGGTAGGGCACCTTCCACGTCTTGAACTCCGTGTCCTTCCAGCCCGTGCGGTAGATGGACGCGTCGTCATCCGGGAACTGCCGGGCCTTGAGGAAGGCCTTGTTGACCTGCTCCACCTCCAGGAACACGCCCTCGTAGCGGCCATTCACCTTGAGCCGCACGAAGGTCGCCTTCGACGCCGGCACGCGCATGGCCGCCAGCAGGTCATAGGAGATCTTCTCCGCGATCATCGACGCGTCGGCGTACTCGGCCACGAGGTTGAGCGACGTGCGGCCTTCGAATTTGTCCTTGTCCACGAAGCTGACGTTCCAGCTCTTCTTGGGGAAGAAGCGCGCGGAGGCCCCGCGCAGCCGCACCTTCACCGGGAACGTCTTGCCGCTCGCCTGGAACGTCGCGTCCTGCTCCTCCGTCCACGGGTCCTTGTTGAACTTCTCCATCGCCTCCGGAGGGATGATCAGCGCGTACTCCGGCAGCGCGGTCTGGACCTTCGGCAGCGTGAACGGCCGCTGCTCCTCCGGCACCGGCTGCGGACCGCCATCCGTGCTCCCGCCATCCCCGGGGTCCGTCGTCCCCGCGTCCACGGAGCCCGCGTCGGGCACCCCCGAGTCCGGCGTCCCCGCGTCCACGGAGCCCGCGTCGGGAACCCCTGCGTCGGTCGTGTCGGGAGCCGTGATGCCGGGATCCGTCACGGAGGGGTCATCTGGATTCGACGTGCCGGCGCCACAGGCGGCCAGCAGCATCGAGAGGCTGATCAGAAGTCGTAGGCGCATCATCGACCCGGGCTTCAGCAAGCCGCATGCCTCCCTGCCACGGCGGCGGAGGGAACCCTCCCTGCCAGGGAAGGACGGTCGTGCAGGCGTCAGCAGGGCATGCGGACACCCCGCAGAAGGAAAACTCTTTCCCTCCCTGGAATGCTCGCCTGCCCTCACCCAGGGGTGTCGGCGGAGCGCGTGAAGAGGACGCCACGCCTGCCCGCCTGCCTCCCGGGATGGCGAGGCAGGCGTCATCTCCCCCGAGGCGGCCAACCGGGCGACGGCCGCTGGACGCGGTCCTGTGCACGGACGCGACCGGCGGCCCTAGCTTTCTGGGAGCAGGCTGGAGGACGGCCCGAGTCCGTCAAGGGAGTGATGATGGAGTCCTGGAACCAGACCTCGACCGATGCCGTGCGCACCCACGCGCCCTCCACGATGAACCGGCGCATCGACGCCCACGTGGAGTCGTGTGTCCGCTACATGGCGGAGCAGGCGGACCGCTCGGAGATGAGCCGGTACCTCGACAAGCTGGAGCGCGAGTGGGACGTGCACCGCACCCTGGTCGTGGGCGCCCCCGTGGTGGCGCTGGCCGGTCTGCTGGCGGGTCGTAGGTCCGGCCAGGGTCTTCGCCTGCTCGGCGGCGTCACCCTGGGCCTGCTCCTCCAGCACGGCCTCACCGGCTTCGGACCCCTGTCCGTGCTCGTGCGCGCGCTGGGCGTGCGCACCCGCCGGGAGATTGATCTGGAGAAGTTCGCCATCAAGGCCCTGCGCGGGGACTTCGAGCGCATCCCCAGTGACGGAGGGCCGCTGGCTCGCGCCAACGCCGCCCTCGTCGCCGCGCAGTCCTGAAGGAGCGCGCCGCCCCCCGCGAAGAGGGAAGCGCGCCCCAGCTCTTTCAGTGCACCAGGGCGTCGTGTAACCGCCGCCCAGCGCGGGCATCAGCGCCGGCCCCGGCGTGGACGACCCCGGCCTGCGGTCGCCCTTCGTGTCGAAGAAGCCGTTGAGGCCGGCGACGCCGATGGAGAAGTTCGTCACCCAGCCTTCGTCGGGCTTGCCCTCGGCGGCGTTGATGTCGAAGGGCCGCGCGAAGTGCAGGCGCAGCAGCAGGGGCCCCAGCGACAGGTTGAAGCCGACGACGGCGTTGAGCACGCGGTGGTCCCAGAGGTCCCTCGCGCCGTCGCCCACGCCGCCCATGTCCACCGCGGCGATGGCCTCCAGGTCGCTGAGGAAGGCCACCCGGATGATGTCGTTGAGGGGCAGCTGCGCCTCCAGCGTGGAGTAGACGAAGTGCTGGCCCAGCAGCCACCGCTCGTCGCCGAAGTTCACGCCGCGCAGGGTGTCGAAGCTGGACAGGTAGTAGGAGCGCGCGTAGCGGCCGCCCACCGTGGTGCCCGCGCCCAGGCGCGCGAAGAAGTTGGTGCGGCCGTAGATGGGGAAGTACCGCTCCGCATCCAGGCGCAGGTTGCCGTACGCCTGCCCGTCGAAGGGCTGCACGCCGGCGGTGGCCTCCAGCAGCACGGAGCTGCCCGCGAGCGGCCCCGTCGCGTAGTGGTACTTGATGCTGTCGTAGCCGATGCGCCCGCTGAGCTCCGTCTGGAAGCGGATGTGCTGGTTGTCCGCGCGCCACGCGGAGAGCAGCTCCTGGTTCGCCTCGTTGCGCTCCGGGAACGCCAGGTAGAACTCGCTGAAGTCATCCAGGAAGTACTTCGTGCCGCCGATGCTCAGGTCGCCCTGGAGGTAGAAGAACGTGCTGAGCGGGTAGCGCAGGCTGCCCAGCGCGCCGAAGTAGCGCTCCGACGAGATGAAGAACGGCCGCTGGTTCGCCGGCAGGTCGTCGAACGTCTTGTC
This sequence comes from Corallococcus sp. 4LFB, assembly GCF_046520365.1. NCBI lineage: Bacteria > Pseudomonadati > Myxococcota > Myxococcia > Myxococcales > Myxococcaceae > Corallococcus > Corallococcus sp. 4LFB. Next base: position 2,150 of record NZ_JBKGHJ010000186.1, on the reverse strand, counting down.
GATGCGGAAGCGCAGCGACTGGAACAGACCGCCGCCCCACGTCGTGCGCTTCTCGTCGTTGACGTAGAGCAGGAGGCCGTCCGTCAACTCGAAGGAGCCGTACACCGCCAGCGTGAGGACCATCTGGTGGTCGCGCAGCCGGTCCGACGCGGACGCGAACACCTGGCCCACGAAGCCGCCGCCGCCCGCGCCCGCGAAGCCGAAGATGGGCCCCAGCTCGATGTTCTCCCGGGTGAAGGGCTTGTAGTCCAGCGCGTCGGTGAGCGGCCGGAGGGCCAGGGGGGAGGGGGGATCCGCCTGCGGCTGCTTCGCGCCCTCCAGCGACAGCATGCGCGGCGGGCGCAGGAGGGACGGCTTCCGCTCACCGCTCATGTGGAAGAGCATCCACAGGCCGCCGTCGGGGCCGGGGCCCGGCTCGAAGACGCCCGTCGTCAGGTCCGTGCGCCGCACGATGCGGCCGTCCGCCAGCCGCTCGTGCAGGTCGGAGCTGCTCTTGTTGTAGGCCACGAAGAACAGGCGGCCGTCGGGCAGCGCCAGCGGATCCGCCTCGTCGCGCTCCTCGCTGGTGAGGCGCTCGGCCTGGCCCGCCGGCGCGTCCGGCTTCACGCGGAAGAGGTTGTACTTGCGGTGCGACGTCGCGTCGGACGTGTAGATGATGCCTGACGGTCCCCAGGTGAGCTGCCGCTCGGCGAAGACGTCGTCGGTGAGCTTGCGGATCTTCGAGTCCTCGCCCTGCGTCAGGTCCACCACGTACACGTCGCGCAGACCCGCGTCGTTGATGCCGATGAACGCGACGTAGCGGCCGTCCGGGGAGAAGGCCGGAGAGTAGATGGCCAGCACGCCCTGCTTGTCGATGCGGTACTGGCGCCGGTCCCCCGTCTCCAGTTGCACGTTGAGGCCCACCTCCGTGCCGATGCCGGTGCGGATGGCCGAGCGCCTCACCAGCACGTCCGTGGCCCGCTTCTCGGAGGTGTGCACGTAGTCCTGCACGTACAGCACGTCGCGCCCGGTGCGCTCCGCCACGAACGCGAGCTTGTCCTTGGTCAGCGCGAAGTTGCGGCCGGACACCGGGTGCAGGGACTCCACGCCCGGCACGCCGTCGCCCGCCACCTTCACCGTCTTGCCCGGCGTGCGCGGATCCGTCAGGTACAGCCGGCTCTCGCCCGTCTCCGGCACGATGGTGCGCAGGGCCAGCACGTTGCCGTCCGGCCCGCTGGCCATCGCCGTGACGATTCCCGGCGTCTCGCCCAGCGAGTCCAGCGCGGGCGCCGTCTGCGACGAGTCCAGGTACGTCTTGAACGCGCGGCGCTTGAGCCAGTTCTCGAACCGCGCGGAGATGCGCTTCGGGTCATCCCCCGTCAGCCGCTCCAGCAGCTCCTCGAACTTGAGCGACGGCGAGTCGCGCGAGCCGCCCACCAGCCGGGGCGCCTCCTCCAAGAGCCGCTGGGTGATGCCCGCGCCGTACTCGTCCTCCAGGAACGCCACGCGCGCCTGGCCGACCTTGTAGATCCACAGGTAGCCGTAGGGCCCGGGGGAGAAGAAGTCGAGGAACGCGTAGCCCTTCATCAGGTCCGGGTTCACCAGGAGGTCCCGCACCATCATCTCCGCCTCGGGGTCCAGCCCGCGCTTGGCGTAGAACTCCGCGAGGCCTTCGATGAACCACAGCGGATAGCCGCCCAGCGGATCCCCGAAGGTCTTGGCCTGCTCGGCCACGGTGCGCACCTTCTGGATGGTGAACTGGTGCGCCATCTCGTGCGTGCTGATCTCCTCGAAGAGGTGGTGGTCGCCCAGGTACGGCAGCGACAGCTTCAGGTCCTCCGTGGAGGTGACGCCCAGCGTGCCCTCGGAGACCGCGAACACGTTCGTCTGGAGGAACTCCGCGTAGCTGCTGTAGAGGATGTATGGGAACGTCTCCGTGGGGACGTACTTGAACTGGTCCACCAGGTACCGGTACGCCTCCTCGATGATGGGGGCGGCCCGCTCGGCCACCTCGCGCTCGCGCTCGTAGAAGTAGAAGCGCACGCCGCCCGTCTTCGCGCCCAGGTCCTTCGCGTAGGTGTAGTTGAAGCCGCCGTCCGTTCCGCCCAGCAGCAGCGGCGCGCCGGAGAACACCGTGCCGCCATCCCCGCTGGCCGCGCCCGCGAGCGTGC
>NZ_JBKGHJ010000185.1:0-14986 GCF_046520365.1 Corallococcus sp. 4LFB | reverse complement strand
AGACGCGGCCGGGGGCACCGCGCGCACGTCCACCGTGACGCCCAGCTCACGGGCCAGCTCGGGGAGCGCCTTCAGGGACTCCCCCACCCGGGCGCCGTCCGGCAGGCGCACCCACAGGGCCAGGGTGAGCAGGCCCTGCACCACCCCCTGCTCCACGTCGAGCAGCTCCGCGCCCGCGTCCGCGAGCAGGCCGGTGAGGCGGGCGGTGGTGTCGGGGCCGTCCCTGCCGGTGACGGTCAGGAGGACGCTGTCGGAGGGGCGCGTGTGCATGGGCGCGCCGCAGTCTGACAGGTCCACGCGGGCACGGGCGAGCCTCGCGAAGAGGCCCGCCTGCCCGCTGGCAACCCGCTACTCCTGCGTCGGATCCGACGACACGATGAGCGAGCCGCGGTCCAGGTACTCGCGCTCCGGGAAGGCCTTGTAGAAGTCCTCCAGCATCGCGTCCACGTCCGGGTAGCGCTGCTCGCGCTTGTCCTGCGTGGCCTTGTCGAAGAGCTGATCCAACCCGCTGGGCGCCTCCGGGTTGACCTCCGAGGGCAGCGGCGAGCGGCGGCCCGGAATCTGCCCGGTGAACATCTCGTAGAGCAGGATGCCCAGGCCGTACACGTCCGCGGACGGGCCGGGCTCCTTGGCGCCCCGGTTCATCAGCTCCGGCGCCATGTACACCATGCCGCCCGTGCCCACGAACACCTGGGGCATGCCCTTGGTGGCGTCCACCTCCACCACGCGGCTCATGCCGAAGTCCGCGAGCTTCGCGTTGCCGTACGCGTCGAAGAGGACGTTCTCCGGCTTGATGTTGTGGTGGGTGAGCCCCGCGGCGTGCGCGGCCCGCAGGCCGTACGCCAGCTGCAGGAAGGTGCGCAGCGCGTGCGGCACCTCAATGCCCTTGCCGCCCGCGGCCTCCAGCCGCTCCTTCAGGCTGCCGCGCATCAGCTCCACCACGAAGTAGGGCCGCGCCGAGTCCACGTTCTGGTCGAGGATCTGCACCACGCCCGGGTGGCGCACCTGCGCCTGCGCGCACAGCTCCTTCTTCAGGCGCTTGAGGACCTCACCGCGCTGCAGGAAGGAGAAGTAGCCGAAGATGTCCTTCAGCTCCTTGATGCAGATGTCCAGGCCCAGGGCGTTGTAGCGGCCCTTGAAGACCGTGCCCAGCGGCCCCGTGCCAATGGGGTCGAACTTCTGGTAGCGCAGGTCCAGGTCGCTGGCGCCCTTCGCGGCGGCAGCGGCGGCGGCATTGGGGACCGGGGCCGCGGGAGCAGGGGTCGTGGCGGGAGGGGGCATCGGAGCGGGCGCGGCGGAGAGCGGAGGGGTGATGATGAGCGGCTGGGACGCGCTGGGGACGGGCGCGGTCACCACGATGGGCTGGGGAACCGGCGCGGGCGTCGGCGGCAGCCCGATGAAGGTCTCCCGGCGTCCTTCCGCCGGGCCCTCCTGGCGCGACGCCGGCTGCGGCTGTGGCGTCGCGATGGCGGCCGGCTGCGCGGGCTGCATCTGCGTCGCGGCCTGCGACAGGTCCAACGCCGGCATCGCCACGCGGTGCGTGCGCGACGGCGGCACGGGCGGCGGCCCTCCCTGGGCCTGGGCGGAGGACGCGTCCACCTCCGCCTCGTCCAGGAGCAGCTCCGGCGGCGGCGGCGGGACGCTCATCGGCTCGTCCTCGTCCAGCGGACGGCCGATGTGCGTGGCGTCCTCCGCCGGGAGGAGCTGATCCGCGAAGAAGTCGTCGACCTCCGACGCGAAGCGGTCCTGCAGGTCCCCCTCCACCACCCGCTCGCCCTGTTCGGTGAGCTTGAGCTGGGCCTCGCGGTCCATGGCGATGTAGTGGAACTTGCGCAGGAAGAAGAAGTAGTTGTCGAACTCCAGCGAGACGGACGGCTCGAGGGCGGCCTTCACGTCGGCCAGCTTGTTCGAGCGTCCCAGGCGGCCGTTCTCCCGCAGATTCTGCAGGATGAGCAGCGCCTCGCCACTGACGGTGTCACGATGGATGGCCGGCTTCGTCATGGGTGCGCCGGACTCTACGCGGCACCCGCCCGGCGCTTCAACGTCTGGTGTATCGAACAAGCCCGGGGAAGCCCGGGGAAGTGCCCGGCAAGCGCCCGCGCCCTACCGGATGCGCAGCAGCTGCTTCACCGTCTCCAGCACTTCCACGAACCGCACCGGCTTGCGCAGGTAGATGTCCACCCCCAGCTGCATCGCCCGGTCCTGGGCCTCCTTGCCGCCCGCGGAGATGGCGATGACCGGGATGCCCTTGAGCTCCTCCTCCTCCCGGATGCGCTCCACCAGGGCGAAGCCGTCCATCACCGGCATGTAGAGGTCCAGCATCACCAGGCTGAAGCGGTCCTCGCGCAGCCGCAAGAGGGCGTGGTGCCCGTCCGGCGCGAAGTGGACCTCCAGCGGCACCTTGCCGTGCAGGTCGTTGCTCGCGAGCTTCTTCAGCACGTAGCTGTACATCTCGATGATGTGGGGGTTGTCCTCGACGATGAGCACACGGTACCCGTCCTGCTCCGAAGGGGTCACCGCGCTGTCGTTGGGTCCCGCCGAACTCAAGATGTCACCCAGTCGCCGCCGGTCCTGCTCGCGCTCCACACGGATGCCCACGCCGCCCGGCTGATCGGGCGCGGCGATGCGCACCCACGCCACCGTCCCCGCGACTTCTACCGGATCCAGCAGCCCCGGGAAAGAAAGAGCAAGTCGAAGCTCGTCCCCCACCGCGAAGAGCTGCTCGGTCTGGACGAAGAAGCCTCCGGCGGAGAGGTTTTCCGTCACGTCCCGCAGTGGACGCCCATGCGGGTAGTCCACCCGGAGGACGGTGGGGACACGAGGGTGCTGCCGCTGGTCCGCAGGGTCCGGGCTCATAACAAGGGGTTGAAATCGCTCGGAAATTTGCTGATGGCGGTCCAGTCTACCGCCGAGGGTTTATGTTGACAACGAAGCCATTGCGGCAATACGTACGGCCCGCCATGGCGGAGCCCCTGTTCACTCCTGAAGAGCAGAAGAAGTTCGACGCGGGGATCGCGGAAATCCTCTCGCACTACCCCCCTGATCGCAAAAGCGCCGGCATGCTTCCCGCGCTGCGCCTGCTGCAGGACCTCAAGGGGTGGTTGCCTCCTGAAGGTCTTCGGCTGGTGGCGAAGAACCTGGAGGTCACGCCGGAGCGCGCCTATGAGGTCGCCAGCTTCTACGTGATGTACCACCTCAAGAAGCCGGGCAAGTACGTCATCGACGTCTGCACGAACCTCTCCTGCTCCCTCTGGGGCGCGGAGAAGATGCTCGCGTACCTGGAGCAGAAGCTGGGCCTGACCGCCGGGGAGACGAACGACAAGTTCACCCTGCGTGAGACGGAGTGCCTGGCGTCCTGCGGGACGGCGCCCTGCCTGCAGATCAACGAGGATCACCACGAGCGCCTGACCCAGGCGAAGCTGGACGCCATCCTGGCCCGGCTGTCGTGAGTCGCCCCTCCTCCCCTTCGCTTTCCTAGGACGTTCATCCATGGCCTCTACGGCAAAGGCGGTCGAACCCGTCATCTCGGCGGCCTGGGGCAAGCCCCAGTCCTGGACCCTCGACAGCTACCGGTCGCGCGGTGGCTATGACGGGCTCAAGCGCGCGCTCTCCATGGAGCCCGCCGCCATCATCGACGAGGTGAAGAAGTCCAACCTGCGCGGCCGCGGCGGCGCGGGCTTCCCCACGGGCATGAAGTGGAGCTTCGTCCCCAAGGACAGCCCCAAGCCCAAGTACCTGGCCGTCAACGGCGACGAGTCCGAGCCGGGCACCTTCAAGGACCGCTACATCCTGGAGAACGACCCGCACATGATGCTGGAGGGCATCGCCATCGCGTCGTACGCGCTGGGCGTGCACACCTGCTACGTGTACCTGCGCGGCGAGTTCAAGTTCCAGGCGGAGCGCACCCAGGCGGCCATTGATGAAGCCTACAAGGCCGGCATCTTCGGCAAGTCGCTGATGGGCAAGGAGGGCTTCGCGCTCGACTGCTACGTCGTCCGCGGCGCGGGCGCATACATCTGCGGCGAGGAGACGGCGCTGCTGGAGTCCCTGGAGGGCAAGAAGGGCTGGCCCCGCTTGAAGCCCCCCTTCCCCGCGGTGGTGGGCCTGTTCGGCAGCCCCACGGTGGTGAACAACGTGGAGACGCTCGCCAGCGTGCCGCCCATCCTGGCCAAGGGCGCGGAGTGGTACGCGAAGCTGGGCACGGAGAAGTCCGGCGGCACGCACCTGGTCTGCCTGTCCGGCTCCGTGAACCGCCCCGGCGTCTACGAGGTGGGGATGCACACCACCATCCTGGAGCTGATCCACGACGACCAGTACGGCCAGGGCATGCCCAAGGGCCGCAAGGTCAAGGCGGTCATCCCGGGCGGCTCCTCCGCGCCGGTGCTGGGCGCGGACGAGCTGGACGTGGCGCTGGAGTTCGAGGCGCTGAAGATGAAGCAGACGATGGCCGGCTCCGGCGGCGTCATCGTGATGGACGACGCCACCTGCATGGTGCGCAGCCTCTGGCGCGTGGCCCGCTTCTACGCGGAAGAGTCCTGCGGCCAGTGCACGCCGTGCCGCGAGGGCACGCCCTGGCAGACGCGCCTCTTGCGCAAGATCGAGGAAGGCCGCGCGGAAATGAGCGACATCGACATGCTGTCGAACGTCGCGTCCTCCATCGCGCCCTACCCCCCCATCGGCCTGGGCAACACCATCTGCGCGCTGGGTGACGCGGCGGCGCTGCCCACGCACTCCTTCCTCATGCGGTTCCGGGACGAGTTCGAGGCTCACGTGCGGGAGCATCGCTGCCCGTTCGGTGACCACCCCTGGGGTTCCTTCGGAGACTGGTCTTGAACATCGAATTGGTCCTCTTCGGCGTCTTCGCCGTCATGACGCTGGTGTCGGCGGGGCTGGTCATCACCGCGCGCAGCCCCATCAACTCCGCCATGGCCCTGGTGTCGACGTTCTTCTTCCTGGCCGGCATCTACGTGCTGCTCTGGGCGCACACGGTCGCCGTCATGCAGGTGCTCGTGTACGCGGGCGCCATCATGGTGCTCTTCCTCTTCGTCATCATGCTGCTCAACCTGGGGGACGCGCCCCACCGCGGCAAGCCCACGGTGACGCGCCTGCTGGGCGGCGCCTCCGCGCTGGGCCTGCTGGCGGTGCTGGGAGTGACGCTGGGCCGCGTGGACGCGCAGCCCGCGCGGCTGGATGCGCAGGCCCAGGCGGCGTTCGGCACCATGGCGGCCATCGGCCAGTCCATCTTCACCACCTGGCTGCTGCCGTTCGAAGCGGTCAGCCTGCTCCTGCTGGTGGCCATGGTGGGCGCGGTGGTGGTGGCCAAGTCCCGCATCTGACCTTCAGCGCCCCTCAGGACAACCCAATGGTCCCCATCACCTACTACCTCCTGCTGGCCGCGGCCCTCTTCTGCATGGGCATGTTCGGCGTGCTGGTGCGTACCAACGCGCTGGTCGTCTTCATGTGCGTGGAGCTGATGCTCAACGCGGTCAACCTCACGTTCCTGGCCTTCGCGCGCATGCACGGCAACGGCATCGGGCACGTGTCCGCCTTCTTCGTCATCGCCGTGGCGGCCGCGGAAGCGGCCATCGGTCTGGCCATCGTCATCGCGGTCTTCCGCAGTCGCGGCTCCGTGAACGTCGACGACATCCGGACGATGAAGCACTAACGCCCCGTCACCCCTGAGCCCATCCATGGACGGAATCGTCGAATTCTTCAGAACGGCACCCATCCCTCCGGAGGTGTTCGCACCCTCCCTGGGGCTGATCATCCTGCTGCCGCTTTTGGGCGCGTTCGTGTGCGGCGTGTTCGGCAAGTGGCTGGGCCGGGCCAACGTGCACCTGGTGGCGTGCTCCGCCATCGCCGGCGCCTTCGTGCTGAGCGTGCTGGCCTTCTGGGCCACCAGCGACGCGGCGGGCGGGCGCGTGGTGAGCATGGCCAACCCGTTCGGCATCGAGCGGGACACCATCCGCTACGCCATCGCGCACGACTACGGGACGTGGTTCGCCGCGGGTGACTTCCGGGTGAACTTCGGCCTGCTGGTGGACCACCTGTCGGGCATCCTGCTGCTCATCATCACGGGCGTGGGCTTCCTCATCCACCTGTACTCCACCAGCTACATGGAGCACGACGACGGGTACTGGCGCTTCTTCGCGTACCTGAACCTCTTCGTCGCCGCGATGCTCACGCTGGTGATGGCCGACAACCTGGTCCTGCTCTTCGTGGGCTGGGAGGGCGTCGGCATGGCCAGCTACCTGCTCATCGGCTTCTGGTACACGGACGGCGCGAAGGCGTGGGCGGGCCGCAAGGCGTTCGTCACCAACCGCATCGGTGACTTCGCGTTCCTCATCGCCACGTTCCTGCTCATCCTCACGGTGGGCGCCTTCAACCGCCAGGCGGACGCGCGCGACTACAACGCCGCGGGCAGCAGCCGGGCGCGCTACGAGCAGGGCATCTCCCAGAAGGGCCCCGTCACCTTCAAGGGCCTGGAGAAGCTGGCCCTGGCCCTGCCGGAGGGCACGGGCGGCGCGGTGTCCCTGGCCACGCCCATCGAGTCCGGGCCGCTGTCCGGCTACACCTTCGGCGGCGTGATGACGTCCATCATGCTGCTCTTCCTCCTGGGCGCCGCGGGCAAGAGCGCGCAGCTGCCGCTCTACGTCTGGCTGCCGGACGCGATGGCCGGCCCGACGCCGGTGTCCGCGCTCATCCACGCCGCCACCATGGTGACCGCGGGCGTGTACCTCTTCTGCCGCATGAGCGCGCTGCTGGTGCTCTCCCCCACCGCCATGGCGACCATCGCCATCGTGGGCGCGCTCACGTCGCTCCTGGCGGCGCTCATCGCGTTCGCGCAGGACGACATCAAGAAGGTGCTCGCCTACTCCACGGTGTCCCAGCTGGGCATCATGTTCATGGGCGTGGGCATGGGCGTCTTCTGGGCGGCCGCCATGCACCTGATGACGCACGCGTTCTTCAAGGCCTGCCTCTTCCTGGGCGCCGGCAGCGTGATGCACGGCAACGGGGACGAGACGGACATCAAGAAGCTGGGCGGCCTGTGGAAGGAGATGAAGGTGACGCACGCCACGTTCCTCATCTCCACGCTGGCCATCACCGGCATCTTCCCCATCATGTCCGGCTTCTTCTCCAAGGACGCCATCTTCCACGGCGTGCACCACAACCACCTGCACGGCCTGGAGTGGGTGTCCGGCTTCGTCTACGTGCTGGGCCTGCTCATCACCGCGGCCACGGCGTTCTACATGTCGCGCGTCTACCTGCTCACCTTCACGGGCAGGCGGTCCCCGGAGGCGAAGCTGGCGCACGCGCATGAGAGCGCGTGGCACATGACGCTGCCGCTGGTCATCCTGGCGTTCCTGGCCTTCATCACGTTCGTCTACGCCCTGCCCCTGATGCCCCGCACGGGCGGCGGGACGCAGCCGGTGTTCGAGAACTTCCTGTCCCCCGTGCTGCGCCCGGCGGAGACGGTGGCCCGCGTGGCGGAGACGGTGAAGCTGGACACCAGTACGCCGAAGGTCGGGGACTACGCCTTCGCGTGGCTGTGGGCGCTGCTGGGCGGCGGGGCGGCGGCGTTCGCCTACCTGAAGTTCTTCCCCTCGCGGGTGGGGCAGCCCGTGCCGGCGTTCGCGCGCGCGGTGCGCCGCACGGCGCAGAACAAGTTCTACGTGGATGAGCTCTACGAGTTCATCCTCATCCGGCCGGTGAAGTTCACGGCCTTCATCCTCTTCCGCGTGGTGGACGCGCTCGTCATCGACACGGTGCTGGTGCGAGGCACCGCGTACGTCACGGAGAAGGTGGGCCTCGGGTTGCGCCGGCTCCAGACGGGTGACGCGCAGGCCTACGCCGCCATCATGGCGCTCGCCATCCTGGGCGGCGCGGTCTACGCCCTCCTGCAGGTGCTTTCATGAGCTTCTTCGACAACCACCTGTTGAACGTCGTCATCTACCTGCCGCTCGTCTTCGCGGCGCTGGTGCTGATGCTCCCCGCCAGTGAGCACGGGCAGGTCCGCGCCATCACGTTCGTGGGCATGCTGCTGGACCTGGTGTTCGGCGTCTGGGCGTACTTCCGCTTCGAGCCCTCCGGCTCGGAGTTCCAGATGGAGTTCCGCGTCCCGTGGTTCCAGCAGTTCGGGATGAGCTACCACCTGGGCGTGGACGGCCTGGCCGTGAGCCTGCTGCTCCTGACGGTGTTCCTGGGCCCGCTGGTGGTGCTCGCCTCCAGCACGTACATCCAGCACCGCGTCAAGGAGTTCCACCTGGCGCTGCTGGTGCTCCAGACGACGATGCTGGGCGCGCTGGCGTCCATGGACGTCCTGCTCTTCTACATCTTCTTCGAGGCCATGCTCATCCCCATGTACCTGATGGTGGGCGTGTGGGGCGCCGAGGACCGGCGCATGGCGGCGGTGAAGTTCTTCCTCTACACGCTGGTGGGCTCGCTGCTGATGCTGGTGGCCATCGTGGCCGTGTACTTCATCAGCGGCCCCCCGGGGACGCGCTCCTTCGACTACGGGCAGCTCTACAACAACCTGCTCGCCGCCAATCAGCAGCTGGCCGCGTGCGCCAGCGGGCCGGAGGGCGCGTGCGCGTCGCTCACGGGCCTGGCCGCCACGCTGCACACCTACGGGCCGTGGATGTTCGCCGCGTTCGCGCTGGCGTTCGCCATCAAGGTCCCCATGTGGCCGGTGCACACCTGGTTGCCGGACGCGCACGTTCAGGCGCCGGTGGCGGGCTCCATGATTCTGGCCGGCGTGATGCTGAAGATGGGCACCTACGGCTTCTGGCGCTTCGCGATCCCGCTCTTCCCCGTGGCGGCCCACGCGGCCCGCCCGTTCCTCGCGGTGCTGGCCGTCATCGGCATCGTGTACGGCGCGCTGATGTGCCTGGCGCAGCGGGACATCAAGAAGCTCATCGCGTACTCGTCCGTCAGCCACCTGGGCTACTGCATGCTGGGCCTGCTCGCCGTCACGGGTGAGGGCGCCACGGGCAGCGCGTACCAGATGCTCAACCACGGCATCTCCACGGGCGCGCTGTTCCTCCTGTTCGGCTTCCTCTACGAGCGCCGCCACACGCGCCTGATGTCGGACTACGGCGGCATCGCCAAGGTGATGCCGGTGTTCACCGCGGCGTTCGTCATCATCACGTTCTCGTCGGTGGCGGTGCCGGGCACCAACGGCTTCATCGGCGAGTTCCTGGTGCTGATGGGCACGTTCAAGAGCAGCCTGCCCCTGGGCTTCGGCGCGTTCGCCACGCTGGGCGTCATCCTGGGCGCGGCGTACATGCTGTGGATGGTGCAGAAGGTGTTCTTCGGCAGCATCACGCACCGGGAGAACCAGCACCTGCGCGACATGAACCTGCGCGAGATGCTCACCACGGCCCCCTTCATCGTGCTGGTGGCGGTGATGGGCCTGATGCCGCAGCCCTTCCTGGACCGCATCGCTCCGTCCACGGACCGCTACGTGGCGCGCGCCAGCGTGGGCGCTCCGGGCGCCACCCAGGCGAAGGACGACCAGCTGCGCGTGGAGGTGATGTCGCTGCCCTCCACCGCGGCCGTGGCCCGCCCCTCCGTTCCCGCCGCGCCGCTCGCCGTTCGCGAATAGGCCCCGAAAGACTCCATGAACCTGCCAAATATCACCCTGGCGGAATTCCTCCCCATGCTGCCCGCCATCATCATGGTGGTGGCGGCCTCCGTCCTGCTGTTGTCGGAGGTGTTCCTCTCCGCGACGGCGTCCCGCGGCTACCAGGCGGTGCTCACCGTCGTGGCGGCGGTGGCCAGCGGCGCCGTGGCCGTGGGCCTGATGTTCGAGCCGCCGCGCGAGGTGTTCCTCGGCTTCGGCGTGCTGGACCCCTTCTCCAGCTTCCTCACCCTGGTGGTGAGCGTGGGCCTGGGGCTGGCGGCGCTGAGCGCGGTGGGCTTCCTGCGCCGGCGCGGCGCGGAGCGCGGTGAGTTCTACGCGCTGATGCTCTTCGCCTCCGCGGGCATGAGCCTGCTGGCGATGTCGTCCGAGTTCATCACCATCTTCGTCAACATCGAGGTGCTCTCCATCGCGACGTACGCGCTGACGGCGTACCTGCGCCGCGGCACGCGCCCCAGCGAGGCGGGCTTCAAGTACTTCATCCTGGGCGCCTTCTCCTCCGCCATCCTGCTGTACGGCACGGCGCTCTTGTACGGCGCCACGGGCACCACGAAGCTCAACGACATGGCCGGCCCGCTGCAGCAGGCGCTGTCCACGTCCCCGGCGCTCGTCTACGTGGGCGCGGTGCTCATCGCCGCGGGCTTCGCGTTCAAGGTGGCGGCCGTGCCGTTCCACATGTGGACGCCGGACGTGTACGAGGGCGCCCCCACCCCGGTGACGGCGCTGATGAGCGCGGGCGTGAAGGCGGCGGCGTTCGCGTCGCTGGTGCGCGTGTTCGTCACGGTGGGCAAGGGCATGGACCCCAAGCTGCCGCTGATGCTCTTCGCCACGCTGGCGCTGCTCACGATGGTGGCCGGCAACCTGATGGCGATTCCCCAGCGCAACGTGAAGCGCATGCTGGCGTACTCCTCCATCGCGCACGCGGGCTACCTGCTGCTGGGCGTGGCGGCGCTGTTCGTCGCGGCCCCGGGCGAGCACTTCCGCCTGCTGTCCGCGTCCTCGCTGTCCGGTGGCACGCCGCTGGACGTGGCGCGCTCGGACGCGCTGCGCGGCATCCTGTACTACCTGCTGGCGTACACCTTCAGCGCGGCGGGCGCCTTCGCCATGGTCTCCGCGCTGGAGCGCCGCGAGGACGAGGAGAAGGGAACCGCGTGGGACCTGGAGCGCTTCGCGGGCCTCGCGCAGCGCCGGCCGGGCTGGGCCTTCGCCATGGCGGCCTTCATGCTGTCCCTGGGCGGCATCCCCCCCACCGTGGGCTTCATGAGCAAGCTGCTCATCTTCCAGGCCGCCATCGACGTGGGCCTCGTGGGCCTCACGGTGGTCGCGGTGCTCAGCAGCGCGGCGGGCGCGTATTACTACCTGCGCGTCGTCGTCTACATGTTCATGCACCCCATCCCCGAGGGCGCCCAGCCGCTGGAGCGCAACTGGGGCACGGAGGCCGCGCTCGTCATCGCCACCGTCGCCGTGGTGCTGCTGGGCATCCTCCCCGGCCACGTCACCGACTGGCTCGCCCAGGCCGGCACGCTGTTCGGCCAGTAGCCGCTCCGCCGCCGGCTCGCGGCACCCGACGCCCGCCTCGGCCCTTTGGCCCTGGCGGGCGTTGTCGTTGCGGGGCATGGCTCACGGCGTCACGGCCGTGGGTGCATTGCAGAAGTGAAATGGCTCCGCGCCGCGTCATGCGGGGCGGCTTCAACGCGGCGGACGCGGCGGGGAGCGGAAAAGAAGGCGGCCCGGCACCCGTGAGGGTGTCGGGCCGCGGGTCTTCTCAAGGTGACACACCGGAAGTGCTGAAAGGGTGGGGGGGAACCACTTTCAGCCTCGCTTCGATGCGTCCCGACGTGAGCTTTAGCAGGTGCCGTGCCAGCGCTCGCGCGGGACGAAACTCCAGGGTTTTCAGGCACTTGGGCGACAGGGCAACGGTTTTGCCCCCACCCTCCCCCATTGCAGGCCTGAAATCACGTTTCATGGATGAAAACATCCAACGAATTCAGGCGGTTGGTTTTTTCATCCCTGAACGGGGGCGATTTCGGATCTGAAGTCGCACCGGGAGGCCGTGGGGGATTTACCGGGAGGCTATTCGCGGGCGCCGCGGGGGGCCGGAGGTTGAGCCGCTTCATCTTCCGCCAGAGCGTGGTGGAGGAGACGCCCAGCTCGTCCGCCACGCTGGCCAGGTCCACCCCGTGGCGCTCCAGGGCCTGGACGATGGCGCGGCGCTCCGCGTCCTCCACCACCTCCGCCAGCGTGGGCCCCGTGGCCTCCGCGCCGCTGGGGCGCGGGGCGTCGCTGGGCGGCAGGCCCGCGGCTTCAGCGGAGGTGGCGGCCGGGAGCACGCGGCCCTGGGGGCGCAGCGGGAAGTCCTCGGGGGCCAGCTCGTCCCCTTCCGCGAGCGCGGCGGCTTGCTCCACCAGGTTCTCCAGCTCGCGCACGTTGCCGGGGAAGCGGTACGTCATCAGGTGCGCCACGGCGGACTCGGACAGGCGCCGGGTCCGGGGGCTGCGGGCGTTGGCGCGATCCAGGAAGTGCTGCGCCAGCGCGGGCACGTCCTCCAGGCGCTCGCGCAGCGGGGGCACGCGCAGCATCACCACGTTGAGGCGGTAGTAGAGGTCCTGGCGGAAGCGCTTCTCCTTCACCTCCAGCTCGATGTCGCGGTTGGTGGCCGCGGCGATGCGGACGTCCACGCGCAGCGCGGTGGACTCGCCCACGCGGCGCACCTCGCCGTCCTGGAGCGTGCGCAGGAGCTTGGACTGGAAGGTGGGGCTCGTCTCCGTCACCTCGTCGATGAAGAGGGTGCCGTTGTCCGCTTCCTCGAAGAGGCCCCGGCGCGCCTTCACCGCGCCGGTGAAGGCGCCCTTGGCGTGGCCGAAGAGCTCGCTCTCCAGCAGCGTTTCGCTGATGGCCGCGCAGTTGACGGGCACGAAGGGCTGCCTGCTGCGCCGGCTGTGCGCGTGGAGGGCGCGGGCCACCAGCTCCTTGCCCGTGCCGCTCTCCCCCTGGATGAGGACGGTGGCGTCGCTCTGCGCGACGCGCACCAGGCGCGTGGTGAGCTCGCGCATCGCCGGGCTGCGGCCCACCAGCGCGGACAGGCCGTGGCGCTCCGCGAACTCCGTGGCGAAGCTGTCCACCGCGGACTGGAGCTTGGCGCGCTCCAGGGCGCGCTCCACGCGGTAGCGCAGCTCGCCTTCCTTGAAGGGCTTGGTGACGTAGTCGTACGCCCCCAGGCGCATGGCCTCCACCGCGCTCTCGATGGAGCCGAAGGCCGTCATCACGATGACCTGGAGGCGCGGGGCGACCTCCAGCGCGCGCCGCAGCAGCGTGAGCCCGTCCATGGGCTCCATCTTCAGGTCCGTGAGGAGCAGGTCCACGCGCCCCTTCGCGAGCACGTCCAGGGCCTCCTCGCCGGTGGCGGATTCGGAGACGTCGTAGCCCGCCTGCTTCAGGAGCAGCGCGGTGGTGGCGCGCATGTTGCGCTGGTCGTCCACCACGAGGATGCGGCCTCGGGGAACCGGGGTGGTGGCGTCGGTCATGAGAGGGACTGGGGCTGCGTGAGCGGCAGCCAGAAGGTGAAGGTGGTTCCGCGTCCGGGGGCGCTCTCCACGGCGATTTCACCGCGGTGCTCCTCCAGGATGCGCTTCACCACCGCCAGCCCCAGGCCGGTGCCCTGGGCCTTGGTGGTGAAGAAGGGTTCGAAGACGCGGTGGAGCAGCTCCGCCGGGATGCCCGGCCCCTGGTCCATCACGTCGATGCGCAGCTGCTCGCGGCCGCCGTGGGTGTCCCGGCGCGCGTGCACCCGGACCTCGCCCCCCTGGGGCATGGCCTGGATGGCGTTGACGGCCACGTTGAACAGGGCCTGGCGGATCTGCCGCCGGTCCATGGGCACCGTGGTGAGGCCGGGCTCCACCTCCACGTGGACGTGCGCCGGGCGCTCCGTGGAGGCCTGGGCCCGCGCGGCCTCCAGGGCGTCCTGGAGCACGCGCAGCAGGTCCTCCGGCTGGAGCACCGGGTTGCGCGGGCGGGTGAAGTCCAGGAGGTCGGCCACCATCCGGTTCAGGCGGTCGCTCTCCTCCGCGACGATGTCCAGCAACATCGCCGTGTCCCCGGTGGGATTCATGATGCGCCGGAGCGTGGCCACCGCGTTGAAGATGACGCCCAGGGGGTTGCGCACCTCGTGGGCGACGATGGCGGACAGCTCGCCCAGCGCGGCGAAGCGCTCGCGCTTCACCATCTCCGCGCGGGTGGCGGCCAGCTCCGCGTAGCTGGCCCACAGGGATTCGTAGAGGCGCGCGTTGGCGATGGACAGCGCCAGCTGGCCGCACGTCGCCTCCGCCAGTTCAATCAGCTCCGGGCCGAAGGGGCGCGGGCCGCGCACGTCGTCCACCAGCACCACGCCGATGAGCTCCTCGCGCGAGGTGAGCGGCAGGCCCAGCAGGGCCTTCTCCCCCAGCCGGTCGATGAGCACGGCGCTGACGGAGACGCTCGCCGACGTCAGGTCCTCCACCGCGATGGGCTTGCGCTCCAGCGCCACGCGCGCGGCCAAATCGTCGCTGTCGAGCGGCACCACCACCGTGCGGAACAGGTCGCGGTGGGCCGCCGACGCCGCCGCGCCCCGCAGCACCTTCGCCTGTTCGTCGTAGAGCAGGATGAAGCAGTTGGACACGTCCAAGAGGTGCACCAGGAAGTCGGACGCGACGTCCAGGATGCTCGCCGTCTCCAGCACGCCCGACGTGGTGCGCGCCAGGTCCAGCAAGAGGCGCGACTCCGTGAGCTGGCGCGCGGACTCCGCCCTCAGGCGGCGCTGCTCCAGCAGCGTCACCAGCAGCTCCGCCAGCGTGGACAAGAGCCGCGCGTCGCGCTCGTCGAAGGGGCGCTCCTTCGCGCGCAGCGCCTGCACCACGCCCACGCACTCACCGCCCCGGGTGAGCCGCGCCGCCGTCCCGCTGCCGAAGCGGCCCTGGGACAGCGTCTCCAGCGCGCGCCCCTGCGCCTCCGACGACAGCACGCCTCCGTCCTCCCGCAGCGACGAGGCCAGGAGCACGCCGGTGGCCCGGGCCGCGTCCCCCGCCGTCACGCTCCCCTCCTCCAGCCCCACGTGGGCGGCCAGCCGGGGCGCCTGTTCCCGTCCAGAGGTGACGTGCAGCGCCACCGCGCGCGCCTGGAGCAGCTCCGCCACGCGCGCGAGGAACGTCTCCGGCGACGGGGGCACGGGCTGCGCCACGAAGCGCGCCATCTCCGCCACCGCCTCCACCTCCCAGCGGCTGCGCGCGCCGTCCGCCTGGAGGTGCGCGTCCGCGAGCGCCGCGCCCACCACCTTCGCGAACAGCGTCAGCACCGAGCCGTGCCGGGCGCCAC
>NZ_JBKGHJ010000184.1:0-15128 GCF_046520365.1 Corallococcus sp. 4LFB | reverse complement strand
CGCGCCAGGACCCGCGGGCGCGGGGCTCCCCGCTCACGTCGCTCCCGGGGCCCGGGGGGTGCTGTCTGGGGGTGCCGCGCATGGACTTCCTCCGGGCGCGGATGGGGACGCGGGCCCCGTCCGTTGCGCCGGCCCTGGAGATACGAGCCCGGCGATATATCGGCAAATAGGTAATTGGTGCGCCGAAGCCACAGGAAAGCCGATATATGGCGGCGATGGACTGGCTCAACTACCACCACCTGCTGTACTTCTGGACGGTCGTGCGCGAGGGCGGTGTCGTGGCCGCGGGGCGCAAGCTGCGGCTCAGCCAGCCCACGGTGACGGGGCAGGTGCGGGCCCTCGAGCAGGCCCTGGGAGAGAAGCTGTTCGAGCGCGCCGGCCGCAAGCTCGTGCTCACGGAGGTGGGCCGCTACGTCTACCGCTACGCGGATGAAATCTTCACGCTGGGCAACGAGCTGCAGAACGGGCTGAAGGGGCTGCCCACGGCGCGTCCGCGCAAGCTGCTGGTGGGCGTGTCGGAGGTGATGCCGAAGCTCATCGCGCACCGGCTGCTGGAGCCCGCGATGCGGATGTCCGACGAGGTGCAGCTCATCTGCACCGAGACCGGACGGAGAAGCTGCTGAGCGACCTGTCCCAGCACGCGCTGGACCTCGTGCTGTCGGACTCGCCCGTGCCGCCCGCCTCCGGCATCCGCGCCTACAACCACCTGCTGGGCGAGTGCGGGACGACGCTGTTCGCGACCGCGCGGCTCGCGGCGTCCCTGCGCCGCGGCTTCCCGAGGTCGCTGGACGGAGCCCCCTTCCTGCTCCTGGCGGAGGTCGCGCCGTCACGGCGCTCGCTCATGCAGTGGCTGGAGGCGCAGGGGGTGCGCCCCCGCGTCCGGGGCGAGTTCCAGGACAGCGCGTTGATGAAGGCCTTCGGGCAGGCCGGCGAGGGCGTCTTCCCGGGCCCCTCCGTCATCGAGGCGGAGATCCGCTCCCAGTACGACGTGGAGGTGGTGGGCCACGTGGACGCGGTGCGCGAGCACTTCTACGCGCTCACCGTCGAGCGGCGGCTGCGGCACCCCGCGGCGGTCGCCATCTCCGACGCGGCGCGCACGCAGCTGTTCCGGCAGGCCTGAAGGGGACGGCCCCGGAGTTCCTCCGAGCAGGCAGCCAGCCGGGCCCTCCGCTCCCCGCCGGGAAGGGGAACCGGGGGAGGCGCCCTGCGTCCGTCCGGGCCATTGGATGCGCACCCTTTCCTTCGGTCCTGGGTGAGGGACGGGAGGAGCATCCACATGGCGACGATGGACGTGATGCGTGGGCCGGACATGGAGCGGCTGTCGCGTGGCGCGAAGGAGGCCGCGAGCCACCCGTGGGCGAAGAAGCTGGGCCGCATGGGCTACGCGGCGAAGGGCGCGGTGTACGCCATCATCGGCGTGCTCGCGCTGAAGCTCGTGGCGGGGGAGGGCGGCCGCACGACGGACAGCCACGGCGCGGTGGCCACCGTGGCGCACGGGCCCTTCGGCATCGCGCTGCTGTCACTGCTGGCGGTGGGGCTGGTGGGCTACGTCATCTGGCGCTTCGCGCAGGCGTTCGCGGACACGGAGAACAAGGGCACGGACGCGAAGGGCATTGCCGCGCGCGCCATGTACTTCGTGAGCGGCGTCCTCTACGGCTCGCTGGCGCTGTTCGCGCTGAAGACCGTGGTGGGCGCGTCACGGGGGAGGGGCAAGAGCACGCAGGGCTGGACGGCGACGCTGATGGAGCAGCCCTTCGGCCGCGTCCTGGTGGTGCTGGTGGGGCTGGGCATCATCGGCTTCGCCCTGAAGCAGTTCCACTCGGCGTGGAAGGGGAAGTTCCGGGAGAAGCTCTCGCTCACGGGCCAGGCGGCGGCGCATCGACACCGCGTGGAGCGGATGTGCCAGTTCGGCATCGCCGCGCGTGGCGTCGTGTTCGCCGTCATCGGCGGCTTCCTGGTGCTCGCGGGCGTGAACTCCAACCCGGGAGAGGCCAAGGGCCTGGGTGAGGCCCTGGCCGTCGTCGCCCGCCAACCCGCGGGCGGCGTGCTCCTGGGGGTGGTGGCGGCGGGCCTGGTGGCCTACGCCGCCTACCTGTTCCTCCAGGCGCGCTACCGCCGGTTCTAGAAGAGGTTCCAGAGGTACTGGTTGGTCACCTCGTGGTGGAACTGGATCTCCGCGTCCTTCACGCGGGTGCCCAGCTGCTTGGGGCAGCGGTCCGCGGAGGCCACCTTCAGCTCCGCGTACTTGCCCTGCACCTGCTCACCCAGCGTCTGCGCGATGAACTGGCTGCCCTTGAAGAAGCGCACCGCGTCGTAGATGTTGTCCGGCAGGAAGCGCGTGCGGCTGCGCTTGGTCTCCGCGTCCTCCTGCGGCTGCGGCCCCTCCAGGCCCGTCTTCAGCAGCGTGAAGAGGACCATGTACGGGTTCGCGTCCGGCGCCACGGAGCGGCACTCGATGCGCGCGCTGCGCTCGTTGCCGAACGGGATGCGCACCATGGCGCCGCGGTTGTTCGCGGAGGCCTTGATCTGGTTGGGCGCCTCGTAGTGCGGGTCCAGCCGGCGGTACGCGTTCACGCTGGAGTTGAGGACCAGGCAGATGTCGTTCGCGTTGGTCAGGATGCGGTCGATGAACTCCCAGCCCATCGCCGACAGGTTGTCCTGGCCGCCCTTGTCGTAGAACAGGTTCTTGTTGTTCTTCGACAGCGACATGTTGATGTGCATGCCGTTGCCGTTCACGCCGGTGACGGGCTTGGGCAGGAAGCTGGCCGTCAGCCCCTGCTGCGCGGCGACCTGGCGGCAGAGCAGCTTGTAGAGCTGGATCTGGTCGGCGGCGACCAGCGCCTCGCTGTAGGAGAAGTTCATCTCGAACTGGGAGGGCGCCACCTCCGGGTGGTCCTTCTCGTTCTGGAAGCCCATGGCGCGCTGCGCTTCCGCGGCCTTGTCGATGAAGGTGCGCAGCGGGTCGCCCGGCAGCGCGTGGTAGTAGCCGCCGATGGAGATGAACTCGAACTTGCCCTCTTCGTGGTAGTGGCGCTCGGCGTCACGGTTCTTGAAGAGGAAGCCCTCGATTTCGGGCGCCGCGTGGAACACGGTGCCGTCCTTCTGGAACAGCTGCTCGGTGGCGCGCTTGAGCTGCCCGCGCATGTCCGAGTGGTACGGCGTGCCGTCGCGCTCCAGCACCTCGCAGAACGCCAGCACCTTGCCGGGGCCGAAGATGTCGGACGGCAGCCAGTAGAACGCGCTCCAGTCCACGTTCAGGCGCAGGTCGCTCTCCGCCTGCGCGGAGAAGCCGCGGATGGACGAGCCGTCGAAGGTGAGGTTGTCCGCGCTCTTGAGGAGGAACTTCTTGTCGTAGTCCAGCATGTGCAGCCGACCTTCCAGGTCGGTGAAGCACACGGTGATGGCCTTGATGCGCTTCTCGTCCTTCAGGTACTTGATCCGCTCCTCGCGAACCTTGTCCGCCGACTCGCGCTGGATGCGCTGCTCCTTCACCCGGAGGTTGAGCTCCTCCAGCTCGTCGTAGGGAATCTCCAGGAAGTCCCGCAGCGGCTTCTGCTCCATGGTCCTGCCTCCAGGCGTGTCCCCGGTTCCGGAATACCGGCGGAGACATCAAAAGCACGGGCGCAGGTATTTACATTCCGTGACGCGAAATCAAGCCTAAATTCTGCGGACTGAAGGCTAAAGAGCTTGTCGGGCCGCCCACCGGGGACGAAACGTCAAGGGACGGGAGGCCTGACGCCCCGGCCAGTGGACACTGCGCGCCGCGCTGCGTTGGCCGCGTGTCCGCATCTGGACGCCCGGGCTACGGGAGGGGGACGAGCCCCTGCGCGGGCAGGGGCGTGCCGGCCGGCCAGAGCACGTACGCGGCCCCCCGGGAGTGCTGCCAGGCGCGCCACAGCGCGGCGCGGGGGTAGGTGGCGCTGGTGGTTTCGTTGGAGCCGAAAGCAGGGTCGTTGACGACGACGTCGCCGGAGTCGGTGAAGCCCTTCACGACGATGAGGTGGCCGTCGGTGCGGCGGGCGGCGCCGCCGGGGAGCTCCCCGGGTTCGTAGGCGATGCTGATGCTGACGGGGATGCCAGCGGCGACGAGGCGCTCCACGGGGGCGAAGGAGTCGAAGCGGGCGACGAGTCCGTGCAGCGCGCCGTTGGCCATGCCGGCGGCGTAGGCGGTGTTGAAGCTCCAGTTGCCGGTGCCCTGGTAGACCCAGTCATAGGTGTGGGCGGCGGCGGTGGGCACGGGGTGCTCCAGGTCCGCGCGGCCCAGCCTCCGGCTCCAGTAGCCGAGCAGCATGGTGGTGGACGTGGGGGAGCACCAGACCTCGCCGCCGTCGGGGTAGATCATCTGCGAGTAGCCCGGCACGTCGAGCACGACGCCCCACGCGGTCCGGTCCGACGTGGCGTCCTGGGGCGTCAGGCGCGTGTCGGTGACGGCGGCGGCGAGCGCCCGGACGCGGGGGCTCGAGTCCGCGCGTTCGGAGAAGAGGTGGACGGTGACGCGCAGGGCGTCCGCGCGGCGCTTGAGGTTGAGGGTGTCGGTGGAGACGTTGCCGTCGGCGTCGCCCTGGCCGTCCACGCTGTGGCGGGCGACGGTGGTGGTGTCGAAGGCCCAGACGCCCAGCTCGTAGTCCTTTGTCCAGGTGCCCTCGACGCGGGCGGACACGGTGAGCTTCACCCAGGTGCCGGGAGGCGTCTGGGCGTCGAAGGACGGCACCACGCTGTCGAAGCCGCCGGGGACGGACTGGACCTCGGAGGTGGCGGTGCCGAAGCGGAAGGTGCCGCCGTTGTAGAAGCTGCCGCCGTCCAGCCAGCCGCCCGCGGGGAAGGGGTCGCTGCCTTCCTTGGCGGTGGACGGGTCCAGCTCCAGCGCGCCCTCGGCGGTGACGCGGGTGCCGTCGCGGGAGAAGCGCGCGAGGTCGCCCGTCACGGCCGTCTTCTGCCAGAGGCGCGCGGGCGAGCCTGCTTCCGGGGTCGCGTCCGGAGAGGCCGACGGCGGCGAGGAGGCGCAGGCCCAGATGCAGGAGGCCAGCAGGACGGCGGAGAGGACGCGAGCGCGGGCGTTCACGCGCACGATTCTCTCAAAGGCCGGTGTAGGCCCTCAAGGTGGATTCCTGGAAAGTCCGGTTGAGTCAAGCGTATGAAACAGGATTGGGACTCCTGCACGGTCTGGCATCCAGGTGCAGTGGCCCGCCCTTGACAGGGAATGGACGCACGCGCTTGCCTTTGTGCCCTCATGCCCTTCCACGAAACCATCGCGAATTTCCGGACCCTCGCACTGAACCGGGAGGTGACCGGGGCCCTGGTTGTCTCCGTGCTGGGAACGCTGGTGGAGACCCAGGTGACCCAGCATGAGCGCGCGTCCCATGCGGAGCAGCACATGCGCAACGAGCGCATCTTCGGCCATGTGACCCAGGACGACCACCTCTATGGCGAGTGGGGCAAACGCGTGGAGGGCCACAGCATGTTCGCCAGCCCGGAGGACTCCATCCTGGCGATCACCGCCGCCTTGAACACGGAGGCCGGCGCCGATGCGCTGGGCCACCTGCTGGGCAGGCCGGGAGGCATCAACCTGTACTCCCGCACCGCCGCGGCCCTCATCACCTCCGCCTCCGAGCGGAGGAACGACGAGCAGCGGTTTCATGACTTCCAGGTGGACTACGTCGTCGTCACGCTGATGGACGCCGCGCGTCCCCTGGGCCCCACGCTCAAGAAGGAAGCGCCCGGCAAGCTCGTCATCGCCACGGCCTACCCCGTCCCGACGGGGGGCGGTGCCGGGGTCGCGGACAAGGATTGGTGGTGCTTCAACGCGGGCGCCGGGGGAAAGCTGCCCAATTCCTTTGCTCCCGAGCCGAAGCCAATCGCGCCCTGGGACGTGTAGCCCCGCCCGCCAGGCGCACACCCCCGGTGAGCGAAGGCGGGCCACCCTACGCCCTGCGGATGCTCGTCACGTTGCCCTTCGGGTCGACCGTGAAGACGACCGGGTCCTGGTGGTTGAGCCCGCTGGGGGGGACGTCGAGCTTGAACGTCTTCTGCCCCGCCTTCCCATCCGTCACCTGGATGAAGGCGCCGCCCTTTCCCCTGCCGATGATCAACATCCCCCGGCGCTCACCGCTGATGTTCTTGGCGGGCCGCGGCTCGGCGAGCAGCTCCGCGTGTTGATTGGGCGCATGGGTCGCGGAGGCGAAGCAGATCCGGTTGCCTTCGATGGCGAAGCGGAAGGTCCAGTTCTGGGTGCGGATGACGATGCGATCCACGTGCCCATGGAGCCCTTCGCGAGGCACGGAGAAGCCCTGGTTCAGGCCGCCCGCGAACGCGCCCTCCAGATAGGGGATGAGCATGGCCGCGGAGGTGCCATCCAGGGTGTTCCAGGGGTGGGCAGGGTTCAGGACCCCGACCGAGATGACCCGGAGGCTTCCCGGCACGGGCCGCTCGTCACGCAGACCGGCGAGCTGGATCCCCGCGTAGGTGATCATCTTGAGCATCCCGTTGGGGTCCGTCGTCTCGCCCCACTTCATCTGCACCGTCTTGGTGGCGGAGTACCGCTCGTGCCGGCCCCAGAGCCGCCGCTGGTGGGGGTTGCGCGTCTCCAGCCCAATGACGAGCAGGTCCCCGCCGTAGGTCTCCTCGTCCCGGATTTCACTCAGGCTGACACGCGGATCAAAGGCCTTGAGCACTTCCTTCAGCTCCGCGCCGGACAGGGTGCCCACGATGACGAGCCGGTCCCCGGTCCGCCGTCCCTTGGCCCAATGCTTGAGATTGGACCGGAGCTCGGCGCCCTTGCCGTAGGTCGTGTTCTGCGCCTGCTCGGAGGCGTGCTCGCCACGCAATCCCCCCAGGCCCCGGGGCTCCACCTGGAGACGCTTGATCCGGGCCTTGCGCTGGGCTTCGTAGTGGGCCTGGAGCTGCAGCAGGATGCCGTATTCGATGCCGCGCCGCTTCGCGAGCTCGTCCGCCGCCTCGCCGAGGATGCGCTCCGCCTCCGCCGCCACCGCCGCGGCGAACTTGGGGTTGCGCATGAACAGCTCCCACTTGGGGAGCATGCCGGTCTCGCGAAGCGTCTTCTGGACGAAACGCCAGGCCTCCTGTTGCTGCCTTTCCGCCTCCTTCCAGTAGGGGTCCTCCGGGAAGACGATGGGATCCGGGATCACGGGAACTGGAATCACAAGCACGTCGCCGGGCATCGGAATTCCTTTGTCAGACAAGGCGGGGCGGGAGCAGACCGCCAGGTCAGGGTATCAGCGTCCTGGCCGAACCCGCCAACCTTGGATTCCGACGACCCCCCATGTGCTCACGCCCAGAGGTCCTGCTCCAGCGTGTCCAGCAGCGCCAGCGCCGCCTCCGGCGTGGGCATGCCCGCCTCCGTGATGATGCTCGCGTCCAGCGGCACCAGGACCTCCTCCCGCAGGAGCGCCACCGCGCGCTTCTGCGCCTCGCGCAGGGCCTCACGCTCCTGGGCGGACAGGCGCGGCCGGGCCCACTGGTCGATGTCCCACGACAGCGCCGCGTGCCGCGTCTCGTCCTCCGCGATGCGGACCATGGCCTCGCGCACCTCCAGGTCCCGCGCATGCAGCGCCTGGTGGTGGGCGAGCAGCGCGCCATACGTCTCCCTCACGCAGCCCTCCACCGCGTTCTCCAGCGCCACGTCCACGAGCGAGCGCGGGGGCAGCTCCGCCACCACCGGCCGCTGGGGCGTGCCACCGAAGCGCCGCGCGAGCCGGTCCGTCACCCGGGCGTGCTGGACCTCCTCCATGGCGCTGCGGCGCGCCGCGTCCTGGAGGCCCACGTCCGCGCCGTGCAGCTCCAGCTCATCCCGCAGCCGCAGGAACGCGTGGACCGACGCCGCCTCCAGGTGCGCCGCGTCCGCGAAGTAGCGTCCCAGCGCCTCCGGGCTCTGGCACGCTTCGGCCACCTGGAGCCCCACCGGCCGCCGGCCGATGTTGCAGTTGGGGTCCCCCTTCTCCAGGACGCGCTTCTCCTGCTCCAGGACCTCACCGGAGGCGGTCACCTTCACCACGTGCTGGGTCAGCTCCGTGCCCGGCCCGCAGGCGTAGCCCTTCGTGCCGATGACGTTGAAGCTGCCATCCGCGTTCTTCTTCACCGCGCCGTGCTCCTTCTTGCCGCAGAGCAGGGAGTAGCCCGCCGCGAAGGTCTTGAGCACCGCCTCCTGTTCGGTGTCCACCGTGCCCAGCACCTGCTGGAGCTCCGCCAGCGTCGCGTGCGTCTTCACCTCGTCGCCCCGGGTCGTCACCAGGAAGGCGTCCGTGCAGAAGTCCAGGCAGACGTGATGGAAGCCGGCGGTGACGGTCGCGTTCACCAGCGCCTCCTGGCACGCGGGGACGTCCGTGGCCGTCGCGCACGCCTCACCGGAGGACGACGACGAGGTGTAGGTCCCCATGGGCTGACCCCCATTGGTGCCGATGTAACGGAGCTGCACGAAGTCCGGCGCCGGGGTCAGCGTCAGGTCACTGACGGCGAGCCCCTGGTCCGTGCACGCGATTTCCGAATAGCCCGTCAGGTCCGTGCTCCCTTCCGTGCCACAGCCCGCCAGCACCAGGGGCGTGGCGAGCGAGGCGTGCAGGGCCCGCGAGAAGAGACGGCGCAGTCGATGGATGTTCACGGACACGACTCCAAGGCAAACGGTGTGTCCGGGCACTGAGCAATGCGGATGCCAACAGGTCTTCCCAGGAGGGCACCCCGTCCGCACCGCTTGGAAAGCTGAGAAGGACTCGGAAAGTTGAGGGGGCAGGACCTAGCCGCCGCGCTTCCGGGGCGTCTTCCGGGCCGGGGGGCGAGCGGCGCGCGGCCGTTCAATGAGCACGGCCAGCCCGTCCAGGATGCGCTCCAGGCCGAAGGCATAGGCATGGTCCGGGTCGTACGCGGCACCATGGGCCGCGCCCGCGGCGGAGCCCACCCGGGACGCGGTGGGGTAGCGCTCGGCATCGAACATGCGCGTGAGCAGGGGCGCGTTCGCCTCCCACCAGTCCCCGTCACTCATCCGTGACTCCAGCCGCGCGGCGCGCTGGTCCGAGGCCGCGCGGGCGGAGGACTCCACGAAGCCCAGCACGAACGTCAACGCGGCGTCCTGCGCCACGTCGTCCAGGCCCACGCCTTCCAGGGCCTGGAGCTCGTACTCGTACTTGGCCAGCTGGCCCGGGCCCAGGGGCGGGCGCGTGGTGGACACGTCCGCGAGCCACGGGTGTGCGGTGAACAGGGCGCGGTTGTCATGCGCCACGGCCTCCAGCCGCGAGCGCCAGTCCCGGGCCTTCGGCTTGCGCCGGGCCATGCCCGCGTAGAGGGTGTCGAGCATCACGTCGATGAGCTCCGCCCGCCCCGGCACATAGGTGTAGAGCGCCATGGGCGCGATGCCCAGCCTCCCCGCCAGCGCCCGCATCGTCACCGCGTCCAGCCCCTGCGCGTCCGCCAGCGCCACCGCCGCCTCGACGACGGCGGTGACGGTGAGCGCCTGCTTCGGACCGCGCTGGCCCTTCGCGGGCAGGGACTCCCGCCACAACAGCTCCAGCGTCCGCGTGGGGTCTCCCATGCTGCTGCGATGCGATGCCATGCGCCGGATTCTTCCAACGCCGCGACCTTGACGTGCAACTCCGTACTGTGTACGTAGATTGGGCCGTCGAACCCGTGGGGAGGAACCGTCCATGCGCGTCACCGCTTCCGCCGTGTCCCTGAACGTCGATGACGTGGAGGCCTCCGCCTTCTTCCTGAAGCGCCACTTCGGCTTCACGGAGGCGATGGCCGCGGACGGCTTCGTGTCGCTGAGCCGGCCCGACGTGGGCTTCAACGTCATCTACCTGCGCACGGGCCTGAAGACGCTCAAGCCGGAGTCGCTCAAGACGCGCCGGGCGGACGGGCTCATCGTCGCGTTCGTCGTGGACGACATCGACGCGGAGTACGCGCGCATCCAGGCGGAGGGCGTGAACATCCTGACGCCCATCGAGACGGAGGCCTGGGGCGAGCGCTACTTCCAGGTCGCCGACGCGAACGGCGTCATCGTCCAGCTCGTGCAGTGGATGCACGCGCCAGGCACCACGGCCTGAGCTCCGGGCGCACCGTCGGGTAGGAAGGTCTCCAGTTCCGGAGCCGGCCTGGGAGGCAGCCAGGACGTTTGCCGGATGTCAGACCGAGTGGATAGCGTGCAGCTCATGCCGGACATCCGCCTGCCTGCCGAAGCGAAGTACAAGAACGAGCTGGACGCCCTCGCCGCGCAGGACGACAAGCCCCGCCCACCGGGTTGGGCGCTGTCGCCTCGCGCGGTGGAGACGTACATCCTGGGCAGCCCCAAGCCCGTGGGCGGCGTGGCCATCACGCCGAAGTACGTGGGCGACAAGGGGCTCATCCAGGTGTGCATCGCGACGCTCGCGTCGGACCGCGCGCTGATGCTGGTGGGCGAGCCGGGCACCGCGAAGAGCTGGCTGTCGGAGCACCTGTCCGCGGCCATCAGCGGCACGTCCGCGCTCGTCGTCCAGGGCACGGCGGGGACCAGCGAGGACCACATCAAGTACTCGTGGAACTACGCGCTCTTGCTCGCGCAGGGGCCCACGCCGGAGGCGCTGGTGCCGTCGCCCATCCTGCGCGCCATGCGCACGGGCAAGTTCGCCCGCTTTGAAGAGGTGACGCGCACGTCGCCGGAGATCCAGGACTCGCTCATCTCCATCCTGTCGGAGAAGCAGGTGTCGGTGCCGGAGCTGGGGGAGGTGACGAGCGCGCAGCGCGGCTTCAACCTCATCGCCACCGCGAACACGCGCGACCGCGGCGTCAACGAGATGAGCGCCGCGCTCAAGCGCCGCTTCAACTTCGTCACCGTGCCGGTGGTGGAGGACCTGGAGCAGGAGATCCAAATCGTCACCAAGCGCGAGGCGGAGCTGCGCACGGACTACCAGGTGGGCGTGCCGCCGCCGGAGGAGCTGTCGCGCGTGCTGCTGACGCTCTTCCACGAGCTGCGCAAGGGCGTGACGAAGGACGGCAAGACGAAGGTGCGCACGCCCGGGGCGGTGCTGTCCACGGCGGAGGCCATCAGCGTGCTGTTCAACAGCTCCATCCTCGCGCAGCAGTTCGGCTCCGGGACGGTGACGTCGCAGGAGCTGGCGGCGTCGCTGGTGGGCGCGGTGGTGAAGGAGCAGGAGGACGACGTGAAGGCGCTGCGCGAGTACATGGAGACGGTGGCCAAGAGCCGCTCGGGCCCGTGGAAGGAGCTGTACACCGCGAGCAAGAAGCTCCTGAGGGGCTGATGGACTTCGCCCTGCTCTCCCGGGTGCGGCACTTCCCGGTCCGTCACCACTCGCCGCGCACCACCGCCGTGCTCCTGAAGTGGCTGGAGCGGGTGAAGCCGGAGGTGGTCCTCGTGGAGGGCCCCTGCGACGCCACCGCGCTGGTGGACGTGCTGTGCGACGCGCAGACCCGGCCGCCCGTGGCCATCCTGGGGTACCGCACGGATGGCACGCCGTCCTCCTCGCTGTGGCCCTTCGCGGCCTATTCGCCGGAGTACCAGGCGCTGAAGTGGGCCCGGGCGAACGGCGCGCGGGCGGAGTTCATCGACATCCCGGTGGGCGTGAGCCTCGCGGTGGACCGCCAGGCGCCCGGCCTGGGCCTGGAGGCGGAGGCCACGGGGCCGGATGCGCCCGAGGCCCCCGGGACGGCTCCGGCCGCTCTGGAGGAGGAGCCGGTGGTGCCGGTGACGGAGGCGTTCGCGCGCTCGCACGGCTACCGCTCCTTCGAGGAGTTCTGGGAGGCGTCCTTCGAGGCGCCGGACTGGAGCCCGGAGCAGTTCCAGCCGCTGCTCATCGCCTGGGCGGAGGTCCTCAACGCGGGGCCCCGGCTGGCCTATCACGGCCAGCGCGACGCCTTCATGGCGCGCAAGGTGCTGGAGGTGGTGGCGGGCGGCGTGGCGCCGGAGAAGGTGGCGGTGGTGGCGGGCGCGGCCCACATCGCGGCCTTCCTGGCGAAGCGCGTGGACCCGGCGGAGGAGGCGAAGCTGCCGCGGGCCGGGCCGTGCGCGGTGACGGTGATTCCGTACAGCTTCCCGCGCCTGTCGGAGCAGCTGGGGTACGGCGCGGGCAACCGGGCGCCGCACTTCTACCAGAAGGCCCACGAGGCGAACTGCGACTTCCGGCGGGCCACGCTGGAGGTGCTGCTGGACTTCGCGGCGCACCTGCGGATGCGCGGCTTCTCCGCGTCGCTGTCGGACGTGCTGGAGGCGTACCGGCTGGCGGTGACGCTGTCGGACCTGCGCGAGAAGAGCGCCCCGGGCCTGGACGAGCTGCGCGAGGCCACGGTCGCCACGCTGTGCCGGGGCGACGCGACGCACGTGGACGGCTTCCTGTGGAAGAGCGTCATCGGCCATGAGGTGGGGCAGGTGGCGAGCCGCATCGGGCAGAACTCGCTCCAGGCGGAGTTCTGGCGCGAGGTGGGCGAGCGGCGGCTGCCGCGCACGGACAGCCCGGAGACGTTCACGCTGCGGCTCAACAACCCGGTGGAGGTGGGCTCCTCGGTGTTCCTCCACCGGCTGCGCGTGGCGGGCATCCCGTACGCCACGCTGTCCGGCACGGGCTCGTCGCGCAAGCAGGGCGGGGAGGCGGAGGCCGGCGGCTACGCGGCGCTCACCCGGGTGCGCGAGGCGTGGCAGGCGCAGTGGACGCCGTCCACGGACGTGGCGCTGGTGGAGAAGATTGTCCTGGGCGACTCGCTGGAGGCCGTGACGACGCGCGTGCTCCAGGAGCGGCTGACCCAGGCGAGGACGACGGCCCAGGCGGCGGACGTGCTGCTGGAGTCAGTCATCACCGGCTGCTCCCAGACGGTGGCCCAGGCGCTGAAGGTCTGTGACGCGCACGCGGCCACGGACGCGGACCTGCCGTCGCTCGCGTCCGCGGCGCGGGCGCTGTCGGGGCTGATGGCCTATGGCACCTCGCGCGCGCACTCGGACGTGGGCGACGAGGCGGTGGCCGCGCTGGGGGAGAAGACCTTCGGCCGGGCGCTCCTGCGCGTGCGCGACGCCAGCGCCTGCGCTCCGGAGGCGGTGCTCGCGGTGCTGGACGCGCTGCGCACGCTGCACGAGGTGGCGCTGTCCCAGCCGCGCGCGGACAAGGAGGGCTGGTTCGTGGAGGCGCGCGGGCTGATGGCGAGCCACGCGGTGCACCCCGCGACGTCGGGGCTGGCCACGGGCCTCTTGTACCTGGCGCGCGAGCTGCCGGAGGCGGACGTGGCGCTGGAGGTGGGCCGGCGGCTGTCGGCGGCGGTGGAGCCGGCGGACGCGGCGGCGTACCTGGAGGGCTTCCTCCAGGTGAACGCGCTGGTGCTGGTGAAGAGCCGCGACGTGGTGAAGGCGCTGGACGACTTCCTCGTCAGCGTGGAGCCCGAGCGCTTCCGGCAGACCCTGCCGGTGCTGCGCCGGGCGCTGGGCGCGCTGGGGGCCACGGAGCGCCGCTACCTGATGGAGAACGTGATGGGCGTGCGCCAGCTGAAGGACAAGGGGCGCGCGGTGAAGGCGGTGCTGGAGGAGAAGGACAAGGCGACGCTGAAGGACCTGAGCGCGGACCTGGGCAAGGCGCTCGACGACCTGGATGACCTGCTATGAGCGTGGACCCCAAGGACCTGGACCCGAAGGACCGCGACGCGCTGTTGCGCTGGCGGCTGGCGCTGGGGCCAGAGGCGGAGAAGACGGGCTCCTGCCCTTCCCTGAGCGCGCTGGGCGCCAGCGCGGACACGGTGGACCTCAAGGGCGACGACCTGGAGGGGCTGGATGACGCGCTCTCCTTCGTCTACGGCGAGCGCGCCGCGGGCCGGGGCGGCTCCAGGCCGTACCTGCCCAAGTGGCTGGGCGCGCTGCGCGACTTCTTCCAGGACGACGTCATCGCGCTGGTGCAGAAGGACGCCATCGAGCGCAAGGGGCTCACGCAGCTGCTCTTCGAGCCGGAGACGCTGCCCTTCCTGGACAAGAACCTGGAGCTGGTGACGACGCTGGTGAGCGCCCGGGGGCTCATCCCGGAGCAGGCCAAGGACACCGCGCGCGCCATCATCCGCGAGGTGGTGGAGGACCTGCGCAAGAAGCTGGAGTCCCCGCTGCGCACGGCGGTGCTGGGGGCGCTGCGGCGGGACAGGACGAGCCCCATCCCCATCGCGCGCAACATCGACTGGCGCCGGACCATCCGCTCCAACCTGAAGGGCTGGGACCCGGAGAGGAAGCGGCTCATCCCGGAGCGCTTCTACTTCTGGCCCAACCAGCGCCGTCACCACGAGTGGGACGTGACGCTGGTGGTGGACCAGTCCGGCTCCATGGCGGAGAGCGTGGTGTACAGCTCCGTGATGGCGGCCATCTTCGCGTCGCTGGACGTGCTGAGAACCAGCCTGGTGCTGTTCGACACGGAGATTGTCGACATGACGCCCGTGCTGGCGGACCCGGTGGAGGTCCTCTTCTCCGCGCAGCTGGGCGGCGGCACGGACATCAACCGGGCGGTGGCCTACGCGCAGGAGCACTACGTGCGCCGGCCGGAGAAGACGCTCTTCATCCTCATCACCGACCTGTACGAGGGCGGCAACGCCGAGGAGCTGGTGGCCCGGCTGCGGCAGCTGGTGGACTCACGCCCCAAGGTGCTGTGCCTGCTGGCGCTGTCGGACAGCGGGCGGCCGTCGTACGACCACGCGATGGCGGAGCAGCTCACCGCGCTGGGGATTCCGTGCTTCGGGTGCACGCCGCGCAAGCTGGTGGACGTGGTGGAGCGGGTGATGCGCAACCAGGACCTGGCGCCGCTGCTCGCGTCCGACGACAAGAAGGGGGAGCGTCATGGCTGAGGTGCGGCCCGTCATCGGGATGGGCGGGATGACGGAGATCATCAGCGACAAGGCGGAGCTGGCCAAGGGCGCGGCCCTGTTCGACGGCAAGCAGCTCACCAACCTGTCGCGCTACGAGAACCGGCTGTTCGCGGACGCGGCGGGCTCCGGGGCGACGCCGTACAAGGTGTCGCTGGTGTTCGGTGAGTCGCGCTCGGACGTGAAGGGGCGGTGCTCGTGCATGGCGGCGCGCTCGCGCCCCTTCTGCAAGCACGCGGCGGCGCTGCTGGTGGCGTGGGCCCGGGCCCCGCAGGCCTTCGTGACGGCGGAGGCGGCCCCGGCGGCGCCCGCGG
>NZ_JBKGHJ010000183.1:0-15182 GCF_046520365.1 Corallococcus sp. 4LFB | reverse complement strand
GGCCAGCCAGCGCGCCAGCGCGAAGCCCGTGGCCGGGTCCGCGAACGCGCCCAGCGCCCCGGCCGGAGCGCCCAGCAGCAGCGCGCCCGGCGGGTGCACGAAGAGGTAGTCGCGGTAGGGCAGCAGCCCCTTCCACAAGAGCGTGGACGCCGCGGCGTAGACGCCCTCGTCGTAGTTCACGACGTAGCCGAGCGCTCCAGCGCGGTGGAAGAACGGCAAGGCCCGGAGCACCCAGGCGCCCACCGCGACCGCCGCCAGCACCCAGGGCCACCAACGCCGGGCCCTGCCACCACTCCTCATCCACGTCAATCCGTCCAAAGCGCGAGAATGCTACGCGGCCGGTCCCTCCTCACGCGAGCCGCACGAGGGCAGGGGGCACGAAAAACACGTGAGCCCCCGATGAACACGCGGTTTGTCACACCGTGAGTGACGGCTGCGCCGCCCGCGCCGTCTCAGTAGTTCCAGGCGGTGCAGTCGGTCGTCGTGCGCGTGACGAACTCCGCCAGGGTGCGCATGTTGCGGACGAAGGTGCTCGTGTCCAGGTAGTCGCCCGGCGTGGCACCGCTGCGCGGACCGGCCGGGCTGTACGTGGTGATCCACCGCTCGTTGTTCACGGCCGTGTCGACCGCGTGCGCCGTGTCGGCGCGGAGCTGCTGGCAGGAGCGCTTCATCACCGTCGTGTCGGTGGCCAGCCGGTCGTACTCCGCGCGGAGGGCGGCGAGCTGCGACGGACCCTCCCAGCCGTAGTTCTGGTAGGTCGGCGGCGCGGTGGAGAACTGGGCCGGGTAGCCGCCGGGCTTCACCGTGTAGAAGCCGATGTTCGACGGTGCGGTGTCGTCGAGCTCGATGTAGCGGGAGAGGAGTGTGTCATTGGCGTAGTCCACGGTCTCCAGATACGCGAGCGCGGTGCCGACCGCGGCGCGGTTCGCCGGCACGCCCGGGTCGAGCTGGTAGAGGCGCAGCAGCGCCCACATGACGTCCTGGCTCTCCTGGCCCGCGATCGCCGGAGCCTCCCAGCTGCGCGCCCATCGAGGCTGCATCTGGAGGTCATACTGCTGCGCCCAGGCGGGCTGGGGCTGCGGCAGCTGCGCACGGCGAAGGAAGTCACCGAACGCGGCGCGCATGGACTGATACGTCGCGGCTTGAGAGGGATAGATTTCCCTGGCCCAATACAACATCTCCACGAACGCGGACGCGAGGTTGTCATTCAACGTCGGGTCGTCCCAGTACTCGTTCGTATAGGAATTGGCGTAGCAGTTGGCGAGGCCGCACGAGGTCCCGATGGACGGCGGATAGCTCGCGGAGAGCGCGGGCCGCGCGGCGACGGGGCCGGCGAAGACCTGGGGAAAGCCGCCGTTCGTCGGGAACTGCGAGGTCTCCACGCGAGCGCGGGCATACGCGGAGGCGCCGGAGATGGCGGTGTTCGCGAACCCGAGGAGCTGGTCGGTGCGCATCATCGCGATGAGCGCGTTCTGCGTGACCTGGTCGTCATAGGTCGTCATCGTGCAGCCGCCACAGCCACAGCTCGCCGTGGTGTTGAGGTAGCAGGCCTTGAGGGTCGGCGTCGGCTTGAAGTCCGCGTAGAGGCGCCAGCCTCCGGACTTCACCTGCCCCTGGCGCAGCGCCATCGCCGCGTCCAGCGCGTAGGTCTTGAGCGCCGGAGTCGCCGGGTCCGCGAGCGCCGCTTCGACAAAGGCAACCGTCACGTCGGAGGTGCCGGGCGACTGGATCATGATCTGATCCTCGTCGAGCTGGATGTCGCCCCAGCGCTCGCTCAGGTTGGTGGCGTTGTGGTGCCACGCGTAGCCGCCGTGGCGCGCGACGTTGTCATGGAAGTACGTCGCCGCGTTCCGCATGCGGCCCAGCGCCTTCGCCCGGAGCGGGGTCGTGGCGGATTGCTCCACCTCACGGGGGGGAGGTGCTCCAGTTCCTTCCGGCTCGATGTCGGGTGAAGCGCAAGCGAGCGCGGAGAAGACAGGGAGGAGGACGAGTGCGAGGCGTCTATTCATGGGTGTGACTCGTAGCACTCCACCTGCGACGCTTCCGCGGTCGTGGGCGTGGACAGCGCCAGCCGTGTGCTCGGAGTCGGATGTCTACCCGAAGGCAAGGCGGTTCCGATTTATGATTCTTAATCAGCAATAGCTGATAGATGTGACATCCAGGATTTCACCCATCTGGAGGTCCATCGATGCAGAACCCCTCGTTGTTTTCCGCCGTGGTCCTCGCCGGGGCGCTCTCCACGCTCGTGGCGGGTTGTGGTGAGGAGCGCTCCGAAGGCCCGCCGGTGGACGAGGCCCCGGTGGGCACGTCCAGCGGGGCGCTCGCGTGCAGCACGCGCATCACCTACGGGGACCGGTGGATCCACCCCGGCACCCGGAGCAGTACGACGTCGCGAGCGGCCTGGTGACCTGGGACGGCAGCTGCGTCAACGAAGGCACCAACTCCTACGCCGTGTTGTCGAACGGCTGGAAGCCCTACTTCACCGGGCGCGACGCCTGCGTGATGGCGCTCGACACGGACTGCTCCGGCGCGACGAGCTGCGCGACGCGCGTCACCTACGGCGCGGCGTGGTCGCATCCTGCGGGGCATCCGGCCCAATACGACGACGTGGGCGGCCGCGTGACCTGGGACCGCGGCTGCACGAATGCGTCCCCCAATTCGTACACGGTCCTGTCGAACGGCTGGGCGCCGTACTTCAGCGGCACCAACGCGTGTGGCGTCGCGCTGCGCTACACGGGCTGTGGCGGGCTCTACCAGAACCCCGTGGTGCCCGTGGGCTGCGCGGACCCTGGCGTCATCCACGACGGCACGCAGTACGTCGCGGCCTGCACGTCGGGGGGCGCGGCCAACGCGTTCCCGCTGCGCACCTCGAAGGACCTGGTCACCTGGACGGCCGCGGGCAACATCTTCCCCTCCACGCGCCGCCCGACGTGGGCCACGGGGGATTTCTGGGCCCCGGAGATCCACAAGGTGGGCACCCGGTACATCGCGTACTTCACCGCGCGCCATCAGGACGGGAAGCTGTCCATCGGCGCGGCGACGGCCACCAGCGCGCTGGGGCCCTTCACGGACCTGGGCCATCCCCTGGTGCATGACGCGGGCATGGGGATGATTGACGCCACGTTCTTCCAAGACACCGCGGGCGTGCCGTACCTGGTGTGGAAGGCGGACGGAAACGCGGTGGGCCAGCCCACGCCCATCTATGGCCAGACGCTGTCGGCGGATGGGCTGTCGCTCACCGGTACGCGGCGCACGCTCATGAGCAACACGCTCGCCTGGGAGGGCGGCGTCGTCGAGGCGCCGTGGGTCGTCGCGCGGGGCGGCTACTACTACCTCTTCTACAGCGGCAACTCGTACGCCAACAGCACCTATGCCGTGGGCGTGGCCCGGGCCACGAGTCCGCTGGGGCCCTATACGAAGCTGGGCAACCCCATCCTCAAGACGGCGGGCGGCTGGGTGGGGCCCGGCCACAACTCCGTGGTCACCGGCCCCGGCGGGGACACGGTCATGGTCTACCACGCGTGGAACAGCGCCCACACGGCCCGGGTGATGCTCGTGGATGCCATCACCTGGCCCAACGGCTGGCCCGCGGTTCCGGAAGCCCCGTCCTCCGGTTCGCGTCCCATGCCGTAGCGAGCGCTTCGAGCGGCGGAGGGGATGCAAAACCATTCATCCCATCATGGGACGCCCGGGCCATGACCGGATGCTAGGTTATGGCCTCCCCCGCCAGGAGCTTGCATGCCCAAGGTCAAGAGCCGCTCATCCTCTCCCTCCGCTCCGCCCCCGCTGCCCCCTCCCGTCACGGGCAGCAAGCGCAAGGCTTCGGACGCGGGGCTGTCGGATCCCTCGAAGTCAGGCGCTTCTTCGCCGACGTCCCCGAAGGCCGAGGCCAGCACGACGGCGCCGGTGAAGAAGCAGCGGGTGGAGGGACCGGCCCAGGCCAGCTCCAGCGGCAACGTGGCGACTGCGTCCAACGCGGCCGTGGGCAATGACACCTTCACGGCCGGCGCGGGGGGCAAGACGCCCGTGAAGCCGCAGGCCGACGCTCCGGTGGACGCGGCGGCCGCCAACAAGGTCAAGTCCATCTCCCAGCCGGAGATCGACGCGCTCCCCAACCGCGTGCTCCAGGACTTCGCGGAGCTGGGGTATGGCAACGCCGCCCAGCTCCTGGCGCAGAGCCCGACCGCGGTGAAGCGGCTCAACGAAACGTCCGCCGCGGGCGTGCAGGTGAGGGAGGGTGCCATCCACGGCCGCTCGCACACGTCGCGGAACACGTCCACCCAGAAGGTGACCGTGTACATGGACCCCACGCTCAAGCAGAAGTCGCCGGAGGACGCGGCGGGCACGTTCATGTTCGAGATGAACAACGCCCACCGGCGCCCCAAGTTCGACGCGCTGGACGATGACGTCCGCGGCAAGAAGCTCACCTCCGCCTCCGACTACGCGGAGAAGAAGATGACGCTCGAGGTGGAGGGCATGCTCCACACGGGCATGGTGGGCCGTGAGCTGGCGATGGGAAAGCACAGCGACCTGAAGAACCTGGGGTCCTTCTACGCGACGGACTACATGGACTACGCCAAGAAGACCCAGGGACAGAGCTCGGAACAGAAAGAGGCCTTCCGGCTGGACCTGGCCAAGACGCGGATGGACGTCCCGCACAACGGCACGTCCCACCGCGAAGTGTACGAGAAGCAGTTCGCCGGGATTCGCTGAGCGCGAACCTTGGGCGAAGCCGGCGGCGGGAATCCCTCCCCGCCGCCGTGAAGGCACCGCTCCCCGCCACTACAGCGCGAGGATGCGCACCTGGAGCTGCCCCGTGCTCACTCCCGTGACGAGCACCAGCTCGCCGCCGTGCACGAACACCCGCTTCGCGACCCCGGGGTAGTAGCTGGCCGAGAGGATGTCGAAGGTGCTGCTCAGCACCCGGAGCTGCGTCGTGTCTCCCACGGTGTCGATGAGGTAGTAGCGCCCGTTGTGGAAGGCGACGTCCACGAACGACAGGCCCAGGCTGGTGCGGTAGGTGAGGTCGGCGGCGTTGAAGAACAGGCCGCTGCCCACCATGACGCCGGACTCGTCCGGCAGGAGCCGGATGGGGTTGGGCAGGTTGTAGTCACCGTGGTACGGCGAGTCCCGCTCGGCGCCCAGCGTGCCCGCCACGGGGTCCACGTCCACCATCGTCACGTCCGTCGGGGAGACGCCTGAGTTGAGCAGGTAGACGCGCTTGTTCACCGGAGAGAACACGAGGCTGCGGGCGGAGTAGCGCCACTCGGCCGTGGCGACGCGCGCACCCGTGGAGCGCTGGTAGAGCGAGTGCGAATCCCACGCGCCCGAGCCGTCGATGGTGAACAGGTAGTTGCCGGCCACCACCATGCTCGACACCGTCTCCGGCGCCGCGGCGAAGAAGCGGGCGGTGCCGTCGTTGGAGAAGGCGTCCATGCGCCCGCCGGTGTAGGCCAGGTACGTGGTGGTCCCGTCCGGAGTCACCGCCATGGACACGGCGTCCGCCGTGCCCGCGTAGGAGCTCAGGAACTGGCGGTTCGCCACGTCCAGCCGGTGGACCCGGTCGGCGCCGCGGTCGAAGAAGTGGATGATGCCCCCGCTGGTCAGGGTGGCGTCGTCCAGGTTGAAGGCGAGCTGCGCGCCGTCGAGGACGAGGCCCCCATCCGGGAGCGTGCCGCCGTCGGACGTGCCCCCATCGGTGGACGGCTCGCCCGTCTCCAGCGACCCCGTGATGTCGATGTCACCCGTGTCCGGCGCGTTGGGGCAGTTCGGCAGGTCGCGGCGCAGCACGATGTTGGCCGAGGTGACGCTGCCGGCCACCACATCCACCACGGTGCTCCCCGAGTACACCAGCAGGCCGGAGGCGTTGAACGCGTCCACCCGCACCGTCCGGGCCGTGCCCGCCGGGACCTGGGAGATGCGGCCCTGGATGACCGCCTCCATCACCTGGAGCGGCACGGGACCGAGGGTCGTCATGTCCGGCGCGGAGACCGTGGCGTCGGCGGAGGTGACTCCGCAGACATCTCCCGCCAGGGAGATCTCCATGCGGATGGTCTCGGTGCCCTTCGTTTCCTCCGGGGGCATCCCCTGACACGCCGCCAGCCACGCACACGCGGCCAGCATCCATCCCAATCGATTGGCAGTCTTCATGTTCATGTGTTCCGTGGCTCTCAAGGCCACGCCCCCTTCGTTTGTCTGTTTTTGAAGCCCCAGCAGAGACGGACGGCAGTCTAAAGCCTGACATCGGCGGTTTCGCAAGCTGTCTGAAGGTCCAGGATGGAGAAGCCAGCTGGGGTGGAGTTCACCCCTCCACCCGAGGCAGCGGCGAGACGCTTTGTTGGATGGGATTGCCGCGAAGGGCGAATCCACCGCGGGTGACGCAGGCCCGGCCCGGCACTAGGAAAGGAAGTCCTCTTCCTCGGTGCCCTTCCTCAGCATGATCACCAGGCCCGTGATGCCGATGCCTCCGGCCATCAGGAAGGCCAGCGCGGCGAGCACCAGGGGGATGCCGCCCTCGCCCTCGGGGTAGCTGTGGCCGGGGTCGTCGCGGTCGTAGAGCACCTGGATTCCACTGCCCGCGCGCAGGCGCTCATACAGGTCCTTGGAAACGGCGCGCTGGGCCGTCTGCCAGCCGCCGCCCTGTCGCGTGAAGCCGTAGTGCAGCACGTAGTCCCGACCCGAGGAGAGACGACTTCGGGCACGGACCTCCTTGCGCGCCACCCGGCCTTGCGCCCAGGCGCCCTCGGTATGGATGCGCAGGTCCCGCTTGAAGATGGCCAGGACCATCACGAAGACGATGATGCCCATGAGCAGCAACAGGGCACCGTCCATGCGGCTCATGCGCTGGGTGTGGGGACCGGAACCGAAGGGGTTCATGAAGCCTCTGCTGGCCGGTAGGCAGGACGGCCTGCACAAGAAGCGACGCCCTTCGTCACCGCCGCCGCCTCCGGCCACGTGCAGGGAAGGCGCGGCTTAGAAAAGCGAAAGGCCCGGAACCTTTCGGTTCCGGGCCTCTCTAGTGGCGAGGAGTACGGGACTTGAACCCGTACGTCAAGCGCCGGAGCATGCCGAGCTGACGCGTAACCCCTCGGAACCTCAGCGCCTCGCGCTGGTGCACGCCGACCCGAGCCAGCCCGCGCCGACCGGGCGTAGCAGCGCTGTTACGCCCTCTCAGCCCCTCCCCGGCCTCGTCATCCGGCAGTCCCTGGGGGTGATGGCGGCGGGCTCCGGGCGCGAGCGGAAGGAGACCGCCAAGGTCGCCGCCTTCGCGGCCGTGGGTGCCATGGAGCGGCTGTGTGAGGTGCTCCACGTCGAGGCCGGGCACGGCGACTTCGCCTGGACGAAGTGCTCCCGGTGCCTGGAACTGATGGGCGTCGCGGCGATGGAGGTGGTCCGTGGGTAGCCCGGCCGTGACGGAGTCCGCGCCCACCGTCCGGGAGCGCCCCATCCTCTTCTCCGCGCCCATGGTGCGCGCGCTGCTCGACGGCCGGAAGACGGTGACGCGGCGGGTGCTCAAGCCGCAGCCGGCCGACATCGAGTTCTGGCTGGGTGGTCAGCCGTCCAACAGCCGCGAGGGGCATCCCGTCATGCGGGACGCGACGGGCAAGGGGTGGTCTGCGTGCGGTCCGTTCACCTGTCCCTACGGCCCGCCCGGGAGCCGGCTCTGGGTGCGCGAGACGTTCGGTGTTCTGACCGGCGCTGGCCGTCGGGTGGTCTACCGAGCGGACGGTGAGCCCGAGCAGTCGTTCTATCCCGGCGAGCCCATCCCCGGGATGAAGTGGACGCCCTCCATCCACATGCCGCGCTGGGCCTCGCGCCTGACGCTGGAGGTGGTGTCCGTCCGTGCGGAGCGCCTGCACGACATCACTGAGGAGGATGCGGTCCGCGAGGGTGTGGAGCGTTGGTCCATCGGGGATGGCTGGCAGGAGTACGGCCTGAGCGACGCGGAGTTGTTGACGCAGGGGCCGCCCATGCCGACCGCACGCGAGTCCTTCCGCACGCTCTGGGAGTCCATCAACGGCCCCGAGTCCTGGGACGCCAACCCCTGGGTGTGGGCCATCAGCTTCCGCAAGGTGGAGGTGGTCCGTGGGTGAGGCGACGCCAGCGTACGAGCGAGTGGACTTCTGGAACCTCATCGCCCAGCGCAAGCGCGGGGTGCCCGAGGGCTGGCGCTGGTTCTCGATTCAGGGGAAGGGCCATCCCGCGCCGCGCGAGCAGTGCACGTCCATCGTCACGGGCGCCGTGTGCACGGCGACGTTCAAGTCCGGACCGCGCAAGGGCGAGCTGAATTGGGCGAAGCGTGACCGCTCCACGGAGCGCGAACTCGCCATCCCCTTTCCGGAGTTCGACGCCTTCCTGTTGGAGTGGGAGGCCGAGACGGGGCGCTGCCACAACTGCTACGGCAACGGCCGCGCGTTCGACCGGGTCTGCTACCGCTGCGGAGGTGCCGGGAAGGCACCGACCGCGCCGCAGCCCGCCGCGAAGTAGCAGCACCAGCAGTCCAGCCCAGCAGCACGAGGAGGAAGCGCCATGGCGAAGCACAAGATGACGAAGAGGAACGCGTCGCAGGTGTTGAAGACGATTGGCGAGACCATCGAGCCGGACCCGAAGGGGGACGGCAAGGTGTACCTGGAGAAGCTGAACGCGCTCCTGGACGACCTCCTGTCCGAGGACTTCTTCGGCACGGAGGGCCAGCTC
Organism: Corallococcus sp. 4LFB; assembly: GCF_046520365.1. Taxonomy (NCBI): domain Bacteria; kingdom Pseudomonadati; phylum Myxococcota; class Myxococcia; order Myxococcales; family Myxococcaceae; genus Corallococcus; species Corallococcus sp. 4LFB. Next base: position 6,485 of record NZ_JBKGHJ010000183.1, on the reverse strand, counting down.
GACCCGCGCGGCGACCAGCGGGACTAAGCCCCGGGCCGCAGTAGCAGCACCCGTCATACCAGCAGCACGCGCCTCGGCCCGGTGAGGGCCTGACGGCAGCACCCGCCTCTGGGCGGTCCCTCTGCTCCGGCAACTGGAGCACGGCACGCAGTCCCCCGCGCGAGCGCAGCAGCAGCGCAGCCGGGTCTCCACACCCGCCCGTCACAGGGCCGCGCGGAAGCGCGAGGGAGACGTGCCATGTCGACGAAGAGGGGCGCCCGCGCGGCGCCGCGCAGCACCAGCAGCAAGACCGCAAGAGAAGGCGCGCGACTCGTTCTCCCCGCCGGCTACGTCGACCACGCCAAGCTGGCGGAGGCCGTGCACGACGTGTGCGACGTGCACGGGGTCGAGGGCAAGTCCCCGGGCCGCGACGCGATGACCCGGCTCTTCGAATTGCAGGACGCGGTGGTCGCGACGGAGGCCCGGAACACCACCGAGCTGAAGGCCCTCCGCCAGCAGCTCGCCACCGTGCAGGCCCTGGTGCGCGGCGCGGCCGAGGCCTTCGACGGCACCGCCACGGGCCAGGTGCTGGCGGGGCTCGACATCCAGGTCCACGCCGTCGTGAAGGGCGGTGCCCGGTGAGCGCCACCGACACGGAGAAGCTGGAGGCCATCCGCGCGCGGCATGCCGCTGCGAGCCGGGGCCCGTGGCGCTGGTTCGGCTACCTGCGCACGCGCGAGGTCAGCCTGGAGGGCAGCCGCGACACCGTCATGGACTTCACCCGCTGGGGGATGTCCGGCGCTCAGCCGCGCTGGTCGGTGAAGGGGCTCCTGGAGAAGCTCGCCGACCTCGTCGTGCCCGACACGACGCCGGAGCGCGGCCGCGTCACCGACATCAACCACCCGGACGCGCGCTTCATGGCCGCCAGCTGGCAGGACACGAAGGACCTGCTCGGCATGGTGGACGCGCTCCAGGCCCGGGTGACTCACCTGGAGGGTTTGATTCAGGACGAGTGCGAACGGCACCGGCAGAACCTCCTGGAGCGCGACGCGGCCCGGGCCTTCGCCCTGGACTTCGCCACCACCGCCGAGGCGGCCGTCGCCAACCACCGGGGGCCCAAGACGGGGATGCGCGCCCCCTACCACGGGGACTTCGCCAACCTCATGCCGTCCATCGCGTCGGACCTGGGGAAGTGGGCGCGCGCGGCGCGGGCCTGCCTCGCCTTCCGGCCCGGAGACACCATCGCCCCCGCGTCCGAGCGCGCTGAGTGGAGCACCGCCGAGGCCCCCACCACCACGACGGAGGGCTCGCGATGAGCTGCCCCATGCCCCCGCGCGCGGCCCGGGGCGGCACCCCGCGCATCGTCCTCACGGAGCGCCAGGAGGACGTCCTCGTCTTCATCGCCAGCTACACGGCCGAGAAGAAGTACCCGCCCAGCAACAAGGACATCCGCGAGCACTTCGGCTGGGGCTCCTCCAACACCGTCGCGGACCACCTGGAGGCGCTCGCCCGGAAGCACTGCCTCACCTGGGAGCCGCACCTCGCACGCACCCTCCAGCTCACCGAGGCCGGGCGGGACGCCGTCGCTCGCCGGCAGGGACAGCAGCAGACGGAGGCGCCTCGCCATGCGTGACGCCGCCCTCGTCGTCGCCGCGGTGGCGCTCTTCGCCGCCTACGTGGCCTGCGTGGCCGCCTTCTGGTGGCGCGTCTGGCGCCGCCGTCCCCAGCCCGAGTCCACCCCTGCCGCGCTCCGCCTGCGGCACGTCGTCGACAACACCCGCTGCACCCGGAGGCTCCCGTGAGCTGCGCCCGCGACTACAACGACTTCCTCGTCGGCAAGACGCCGACGGTGCCGTACGTGGGCTTCGAGCCCTTGCCCTTCACCGCGCCCCTGTTCGACTGGCAGCGCGCCGTCGTGTCCCGGGCGCTGCGCGCCGGGCGCCACGCGCTCTTCGCGGACTGTGGCCTGGGCAAGGGCCCCATGTCCCTGGAGTGGAGCCACCAAGCGGCGCGGCACACCAACGGCCAGGCGTTGATTGTCGCGCCGCTGGCGGTGGCCCAGCAGTTCGTCCGCGAGGCCGCGAAGTTCGGCCTGCCGTGCAGCTACGCGCGCAACCAGGGTGAGGTGACGGGCCCCGTCACCGTCACCAACTACGAGCGCCTCGACAGCTTCCGCCCGGAGGCCTTCGCTGCCGTGGCCCTCGACGAGTCCTCCGCGCTCAAGGCCTTCTCCGGCAAGGTGAAGCGGCAGCTCGTCGAGGCCTTCCGCGCCACGCCGTACCGGCTCGCGTGCACGGCGACGCCGGCGCCGAACGACGTGGTGGAGCTGGGCAACCACGCCGAGTTCCTCGGCCTCATGCCGAGCTCGGAGATGCTGGCCCGCTGGTTCATCAACGACAGCGGCGAGGCCGGGGCGTACCGGCTGAAGAAGCACGCGGAGGCCGACTTCTGGCGCTGGGTGGCCAGTTGGGCGGTGGCGCTGGGCAAGCCGTCGGACCTGCTGGATGCGGATGGGCAGCCGTACGCGGACGGGGGCTACACGCTGCCGCCACTCATCACCGCGGAGCACGTCGTCCAGGCGGACGGCGCTGGGCCCCGGGACGGGCAGCTCTTCCGCAACGTGACGGCGAGCGCGACGACGCTGCACCGCGAGCTGCGGCAGTCCTTGCCGGAGCGCGTGGCGAAGGCAGCGGAGGTGGTCCGCGCGGAGCCCGACGAGGCCTGGGTGTTGTGGTGCACCACCAACGAGGAAGCGGACGCGCTCGCTGCGGTGCTTCCGGAGGCGACGGAGGTGCGCGGGAGCATGGACGCCGACGAGAAGTCGCGCCTGCTGGAGGGCTTCTCCACCGGCGCCTTCCGCTGGCTCATCACGAAGGGCGGACTCGCGGGCCTGGGGATGAACTGGCAGCACTGCGCGCGGCACGTGAAGCTGGCCAGCAACTTCAGCTTCGAGGAATTCTACCAGGAGGCGCGGCGCAGCTGGCGCTTCGGGCAGACGCGGCCGGTGCACGTGCACGTCATCTGCGCCAGCGGCGAGGAGCGCATCCGCGAGGCCGTGGCCAGCAAGCAGGCGGCGCACGAGCTGCAGCGCGAGCGCATGGTGGCGGCCCAGCGTGAGGTGCAGCTGGAGGCCCTGGCCCAGCGCCGGGCGGGCGTCGGCTCCGCTCACCTCACCACGCGCGAGGGCACGGGCTGGAAGCTGCACCACGGCGACTGCGTCGAGGTGACGCGCGCGCTGCCGACCGACAGCGTCGGCATGGTCCTCTTCTCCCCGCCCTTCAGCAGCCTCTACGTCTACAGCGCCAGCCTCCGTGACATGGGCAACTGCCGCGACGACGCGGAGTTCTTCACCCACTACGACTACCTCACGCCGGAGCTGCTCCGCATCCTCAAGCCGGGGCGTATCGCCGTGGTGCACTGCAAGGACTTGCCGGACTACCGCGTCAGCGGCGGCGCCGTGGGCCTGCGCGACTTCCCGGGCGAGCTCGTGCGGCACATGGAGGGCGTGCGCCTACCCGACGGCACCCGGTGGAAGTACGCCTCGCGCGTCACCCTGTGGAAGTCCCCGGTGACGGAGATGCACAAGACGAAGTCGCACGGGCTCCTCTACAAGACGCTGCGCGAGAACGCCTCCTTCAGCCGCCAGGGGCTGCCCGACTACCTCCTGGTGTTCCGCAAGGTGGTGCCGGGCGACGAGTGTCCGGAGCCGGTGACGCACACCCGCGAGGACTTCCCCCTTGAGGACTGGCAGGACTACGCGTCCCCGGTGTGGATGGACGTCGACCACACGGACACCCTCAACGTCGCCATCGCCCGCGCCGGCGACGATGAGAAGCACCTGGCGCCGCTGCCCCTGCCGGTAGTGGAGCGCTCCGTGCGCCTGTGGAGCAACACGGGCGACGTGGTGTTCAGCCCCTTCGGCGGCATCGGCAGCGAGGGGGTGGGCGCGCTGCGGATGGGCCGCCGCTTCGAGGGCGTGGAGCTGAAGGACACGTACTTCGCCAGGGCCTGCCGCAACCTGGACGCGGCCACCGCGCAGGGCGACCTCTTCGCCGGGGGTGCGCGGTGAAGCGCAAGTGCACCAGCCGCGGCCTCGTGGTGGACCTCTTCGCGGGTGGGGGCGCCGAGCTTGAGATGGCTGTCGGTCGGCCCGTGACGGTGGCGGACCGCGAGCGCTTCGCGCGGCAGGTGACCTGGGTGGACGGGGATGGCTGTTGGATGTGGAGTGGCGGTCGGCACAGGCTGGCCGACGGAACGCTGACCTACGGCGGCTTCTGTTTCGGGAAGCGGCGCTTTCTGGCGCACCGGGTCGCGGTCCTGCTGGCCGGCCGCCAGGTGCTGGCCTCGGAGGTGGTGCGGCACACGTGCGACACGCCGGGATGTGTCCGGCCGTCTCACCTCGTGGTGGGCACTCAGGCGGAGAACCTGGCCGACATGCGCCAGAAAAAGCGGGCGTACTTCAATGCCTTCCCCGCAGGCGCCGCGCACCCCAACGCGAAGATGACGACGGAGAAGGCCGCCTCCATCCGTAGTGACCGCGCGGCCGGGATGTCCTTCGCGAAGCTGGGGAAGAAGTACGGGCTGCACCCGAGCACCGCCCACGACATCTGCGCGGGCAAAACCTGGAAGGGGGCGGCATGACATGGCTCTACCTTCCAGCCTCCGTGTCCTCTCCGTCTGCTCCGGAGGCGGAGGCCTCGATGCAGGCATCCGACTGGCGATTCCAGGCGCTCGCACCGTCTGCTACCTGGAGAGGGAAGCACCTGCTGCCGCGGCGCTGGTGGCAGGCATGTCGCAAGGCGCGCTGGATGAAGCTCCTGTGTGGAGCGATGCCGCCACCTTCGACGGCCGCGCTTGGCGTGGCGTCGTGGATTGCGTCGCTGGCGGCACCCCCTGCCAGGACATGTCCCTCGCCGGGAAGCGCGCGGGACTCAGCGGTACCCGGAGCGGCCTCTTCTGGAAGTTCCGCCGCATCGTCCGCCAGGTCCGCCCACGCTTCGTCCTCTGGGAGAACGTCGGAGGGGCAGCTTCAGCTCTTCCCTCCGTTGGCCGCGCCTTCGCCCGCGCCGGCTACCGCGGCGCGTGGGTTCGACTTTCCGCGAGTGATGTGGGCGCCTCCCACGGGCGGGCTCGCGTCTTCGCCCTCTTCATCGACGTGGCCGACCCCGCTCGCCTCCGAAAGATGCGCCACCAACAGCGCCGACAACTGGATGCAGCTATCGGCAGCGGCGCAGCGTTGGCCAACGCCAACGCTGCGGGATGGGGACCCACGCCGGGCGCCGACGCGACCAGAGACAGAGGCATGGCGGAGGAAAGTGGCACGCGGGGCAGTCAACGCCGCCGGGCTGTTGTCAGACGACCTGAACTCTTCGGCGGCGGCATGGACGGGTCGCGCGGCCGTGCTGTGGGCGACGCCGACGGTGTGCGGCAACTACAACCGCAAGGGCCTGTCTCCCACGAGCGGGGATGGAATCAGCACGCAGGCGCTATCCCTCTCTGGCCCCCTGGCCCCGCTGACGTCGACGGCTGGCGACACGTCCTCGGAGTCCGCCCCGAGTTCGCCCCGGCTCTCCCTCAACCCGCTCTTCGTGGCGTGGTTGATGGGCTGGCGCTGGCATCTGGAGGCCTGGAGCGCATCGACCTGCTCCGCCTCTACGGCAACGGCGTCGTCCCCCAGCAGGCCGCTGACGCCCTGCGAGTCCTTTGGCCCGTCGTCGTCGGAGAGGAGTGACGCAGCATGACCCGCCCGGACGTCCACCTGACGGCCCACGCCGTCCGCCGCGGCGAGGAGCGGCTCCACATGGGCGAGGATGCCCTCCGCGCCCGGGCCGCCTACGCCTACCAGCACGGGCGCCCGCCGCTGACTGCCCGGCGCCGCTGCGCGCCCTGCTCGACATGCACGCGCGCCTTCACCCGGGCCGCCTGCACGTCGTCCTCAGGCGGCAGGTGTTCGTCTTCGCGCCCCTGCCGCGCCTCACCCTCGTCACCGTCTCCGTCCTCCCCCGGCCCTTCGCGCTGCACCTGCGGCAGCTCGCCGGGGCCGCGCCGGAAGCGCTCGGCCCTGTCAGACAAACGCGAGAGGAGTAGCCCATGGCCTGCACACCTCCAGTCACCATCAAGCCGGTCACCATCGAATGGGTGCGCGTCGACGTCGGGCTGCCGACGCACCCGAAGGCCGTCCTTCTCTCAACCATCCTCGGCAACCCCCTGGCCTGGGCCTACGTCGTGGCGTGCTGGGCCTACGCCGCCAACCACGCCCGGGACGGCCGCATCACCGCGCGGATGCAGCCCGTCATGGAGCGCCTCGCGGGCTGGCCGGGCGAGCCCGGCGGCCTCGTGCGCGCGCTGGTGGACTCCGGCTTCGCGGACCAGGACGGTTCCGACATCGCCCTCCATAAGTGGGAGGAGCGCCAGGGCAAGGCCATCACCCAGACCGTCCGGGACACCGAGCGCCGCCGCGTCGCCCGCGCGGCAGCCCAGGCCCAGCGGCAACGGGAGGCCGAGGA
>NZ_JBKGHJ010000182.1:0-15214 GCF_046520365.1 Corallococcus sp. 4LFB | reverse complement strand
CGGGGACAGCCGCGCCAGGGCCCACCACGGCCTGGCTCGCGGGGCGCCGCGGGCCGTCCTCCACCAGCCGCTCCAGCATGGGCGCCAGCTCCCGCGCCTCCATGGACAGGGCCAGCGTCACGCCGCGCTCCTGCACGCGCTCGTGGGGATGGCTCAGGAGCGCGGCCAGGTGCTGCCGGAGGGGCGCGGCCTCCGCCTGCTCCAGCATGTCCACCGCGCGCAGCACGCGCTCCGGCGTGGGCGCGCCCAGCGCATCCACCAGCAGCTTCTGCGCCTCGCCGCCCAGCTCGACCTCCTCCTCTTCGTGGGCCCCCACCTGCTCGCCCAGCGCGGTGAGGTACGCGGGCTTGAGGCGCACGAGCAGCAGGCCCAGCGCGGCGCACAGCCCCACCACCGCCACCGCCATGGTGATGCCGTTGGCGCCCCGGCCCGCGCCGATGAGCAGCACGCCCGCCAGCACCACGCCGCCCTTGCGCAGCAGGCCGTCCACCGCGCTCCGCAGGCCCTCGCGCTGCTCGTCCGGCACCGCCGCGTAGAGCAGCTGGATGCCCACCGGCAGGATGGAGTAGCTCACCGCCGTCTCCACCAGCCGCAGCAGGTGCACCGGCCACAGCTGCCCGGTGGCCAGCGTGGCGCCCGCCAGCGGCGCGAGCACCAGCGGCACCAGCGCCAGGTACATGAGCAGGCCCATGCGCTTGAGCAGCCGCTCCGCCACGAGCAGCTGGAAGGCCACGCAGAACAGGCCAATCCACAGCTGCAGGGAGCCGAACAGCGCCGCCAGCCCGTCCTCGCTGAGGGTGCCCTCCACGCGCAGGCGGAAGAGGTAGTCCACGAAGGACGACAGCACCGCGAACGCGATGCCCAGCGCCGCCAGCACCTGCGCGTACGGGCTCTCCCCCAGGTAGCTCCACGCCGGGAACCACGCCTGCAACGAGCGCGGGCGCGAGGGCTGCGCCGGCTCCGCCTTGTGCAGGTGGTGGAAGATGGCACCCGCGGCCAGCAGGCTCACCGCGCCGCTCACCACCACCACGGGCGTGCCCAGCCGCACCGCCAGCGCCTGCACCAGCAGGCCGCCCGCGATGCCGCCGCCCATGCCAAAGCCGTTGAGCACCGTGAACGCCCGGCGCGCCTCGCGCGCGTCGAACTCGGACGCCATGCGGCCCCAGAAGCGGAACGACACGAACGTGCTGAAGCAGTCCGCGAACAGGTACAGCGCCAGCGCCGGCATGCGCTGCCCCGCGGACAGCGCCGCCGCCAGCCCCAGCCGCTGCCGCATGCCCTTGGAGTACCCGCCGATGCGCCGGTCCACCGCGTCCGAAAGCCCCACGCGCTCCAGCAGCCTCGCGTGCGCGCCCGCGTCGACCTTCAGCCCCTTGAGCCGGGCCACGGTGGCCAGGAACGCGGGCGACTTCCACGTGCCGGGCAGGTGCAGCCGCTCCGGCAGATAGCCGATGCGCGCGCGGATGGCCGGATCCTCCGGGGATCCGCCCAGCACGCGCACCGTGCCCGCGCTGGGCCGCACGATGCCGAGCACGCTCTTGATGAAGGTCGTCTTGCCCGCGCCGTTGGGGCCAATCAGCCCGAACGCGCTGCCCGCCGGGACGTGGAGGTCCATGCCCTTGAGGGCCTCATGGCCGCCGCGTCCGAACGCTCGGCGATACGTTTTTCGCAGGCCCTGCACTTCGAGGGCGGGAGGTGGGGTCGTCACGGTCGTGACTGTAGACGACCCGGCGGGGCGATGATTGCACCCGCCTGCCCTCCGGGGAGGGACGGGCGGCCCTGCATGCGGGCTTCCCAATGCGTTCCCCTGTTCGCGCCGCTGGGAAAAGCCTTGCGCACCCGCGGCGCGCGTGGCGCGACGCGACACCCCGTCATTCCATGGCGTTGCACTCCTGGGGGTTCCAACGGTGCCCCTGGTCCAGGCCCTGCAATGCGTATGGAGCGACCCGCGGGACCTGGAAGCCACCCCCCGCGGCCACACCACACAGGAGACATGGGCATGACGTGGGCAAACGGGACCGAGCAGCAGCTTCAGGACGCGCGCCGTGAGCTGGAGGCCGCCGAGCGGGAGCTGGACACCGGGACCGAGGCGGCGCGCGTGCGCTACGCGCGGGCGCTGTACGAGGCGGACCTCGCCGGGCGGCGGGCCGACCGCATGGCTCGCGACTCGCGCCGCCATCAGGTGACCTGGCGCCCCGTCGCCGGCTGAGCAGGCGGTTTGGAGACACAGGAAGGGGTGAAGCGCGGGGCCGGGCGGTTTATACCGGCGACCCATGGCCCACCCCGTCCACCGTCCCCGCAGGCTGCGCCGCTCCGCGGCCCTCCGTGACATGGTGAGAGAGACGCGCCTCTCGCCCACGGACTTCATCTACCCGCTGTTCGTCGTGGAAGGCCGGGACGTGCGCCGGCCCATCTCCTCCATGCCGGGCATCTTCAACCTCTCGTTGGAGCACGCGGTGAAGGAGGCGAAGCACGCGAAGTCGCTGGGCGTGCCCTCCGTCATCCTCTTCGGCATCCCGGACCACAAGGACGCGCGCGGCACCCAGGCGTACGCGACGGACGGCATCGTCCAGCGCGCCATCCGGGAGATCAAGGCGGCGGAGCCGGACCTCCAGGTCATCGCGGACGTGTGCCTGTGCGAGTACACCGACCACGGCCACTGCGGCGTGCTGGACGGCGACCACGTGGCCAACGACGCCACGCTGCCCCTCTTGGCCCAGATGGCCGTGACGTGCGCGCAGGCGGGCGCGGACATCATCGCGCCGTCGGACATGATGGACGGCCGCATCGGCGCCATCCGCAAGGCGCTGGACGAGGTGAAGCACCAGGACACGCCCATCATGGCGTACTCGGCGAAGTACGCCTCCGGCTTCTACGGTCCGTTCCGGGAGGCCGCGCAGAGCACGCCGCAGTTCGGCGACCGCCGCGGCTACCAGATGGACCCCGGCAACGTGCGCGAGGCCATCCGCGAGACGGCGCTGGACGTGGACGAGGGCGCGGACTTCATCATGGTGAAGCCGGCGCTGTCGTACCTGGACGTCATCCGCGCGCTGCGCGAGAACTTCGACCTGCCGCTGGCCGCGTACAACGTCTCCGGCGAGTACGCGATGCTCAAGGCGCCGGGCAGAACGGCTGGGTGGACTCCGAGCGCGTGATGATGGAGGTCCTCACCTCCATCAAGCGGGCCGGGGCCGACCTGATCATCACCTACCACGCCCTGGAAGCGGCCAGGCTCCTCTAGGCGACACCCCGGGCGCCTGCTCGCGGCGGAAGGCTTGATCGCGTCCGCCGCTTGCGCCCAAATGGTCCCCACCACGATGCCCACCCAGAAGAAGCGGCCCGGACGCAGAACCGAGAAGCCTCCGCCACGACGTGGCGCCTCGCGGCCCCAGGCTCACAAGGCTCGGACGACCCGCAAGGGCCAGGTCCAGCGCCCCGGGAAGGGCCGCGCTCCGGTCCTCCGCGAGCCCGGACCGTTGCAGTACAAAGTGGTTGAGCTGTCCACGGTGGACGAGGGCGCGCTGGAGCGCACGCTGAACGAGTGGACGGCCAAGGGCTGGAACCTGGACGGCGTGCAGTTCGCGATGCGCGAGTCCTCCAAGCGCCCGGCCATGGCCTTCGTCTTCTTCACCCGCGAAGGCGAGGCCGCGCGGCACGACGAGGACGACGCCCGGCAGAAGCTGTTGCGCATGTCGGAAGGCGGCAGCCCCACGGCCCGGCTCGCGGCGGAGCACGCCGGCGAGCACGCGCAGACGGTGGTGCCCTTCGCCCACCCGCTGTCCGCGCACGAGCGGCTGGCGAAGCTGGCCGGGCTGGACGAGCCGGAGCCCACCGAAGAGGGCCTCACGCTGGAGCCCGAGGAGTGAGCGCCGCCCCCGAACGCAGCCTGATGGCGACGGAGCGCGGCGCTCCCCGCGTGCTGCGGCTGGTGCAGGAGGACGCGGAGCCGGATTCTCCCTACCCGAAGGCGTCGCTGCTGCTGCGGCTGGGCGCGCGCGTGGTGGACTGCGCGGTGGCCTGGGGCCTGTACGTGGTGTGCGGCGCGGCGGGCGCGGTGGTGGCGCTGCTGTTCCTCTTGCTCGCGGACGGGATGCTCCAGGGACAGAGCGTGGGCAAGCGCATCTTCGGCGTGAAGGTGATGCACCTGCCCACGCGCTCGGCCGCGCGGCACCGCGACAGCACGCTGCGCAACGCGCCGCTCGCGCTGGTGGTGCTGCTGGGGATGATGCCCGCGCCGCAGGGCGTGGTGGCCGCCCTGGCGGGCTTCGTGGTGATTGGGGGCGTGGAGGCCTGGCGCGTCCTGAGCGATCCGCTGGGCCTGCGGCTGGGGGACACCTGGGCGCAGACGCAGGTGGTGGACGGGAAGGTTGTCGCGGGCGCGACGGTTGCAGCACGCACGCCGGTGGGCGCCACGCGCGCTCCCGGACGGTTGATGTCCGCGGCGAAGGTGCGCCGCGGCAAGGCATTCAGGAAAGGGAGACGGGGTAAGCCATGCGCATCGCGCTGACCTACAACCTGCGGCTTTCGGACTCGGAAGAAGAGGCGGAGTTCGACACGCAGGAGACGGTGAACACGCTGGCGGGAGCCATCGAGCGGCTGGGCCACCGCCTGGAGCGCTTCGAGGTGAGCGGCCCCGCGTCGCGCACCGTCGCCCGCCTGGAGGCCTACAGCCCGGACCTCATCTTCAACACGGCGGAGGGCCGCCGCGGCCGCTTCCGCGAGGCGTTCTACCCGGCGCTCTTCGACGAGCTGGGCTTCGCGTACACGGGCTCGGACGCGTACGCGCTGGCGCTCACGCTGGACAAGCAGCTGACCAAGCTCATCGTCTCCAAGCACGGCATCCGCACGCCAGGCTGGCAGTACGTGGAGAAGCTGAGCGAGCTGCAGCCGGAGAACCTGCGCTTCCCCGTCATCGTGAAGCCCAACTTCGAGGGCTCCTCCAAGGGCATCACCCAGGACTCCGTCGCGGAGACGCTGGAGCAGGTGCGTGAGAAGGTGGCGAAGGCGCTGGAGAAGTACCCGGCGGGCGTGCTGGTGGAGGAGTACATCAGCGGGCGCGACCTCACGGTGCCGTTCCTGGCCGCGGTGGACAACGACTTCGACGGCGTGCTCGCGCCGGTGGAGTACGTCATCGACCCGGAGGCGTCCCAGGGCCGCAAGTACGCCATCTACGACTACGAGCTGAAGACGCGCCGGGAGAAGTCCGTGTCCGTGCGCGCCCCCGCGAACATCCCGGCGAAGATGTCCGAGGACGTCCGCAAGATGGCGCAGAAGATTTTGCAGGTGCTGGACTGCCGCGACCTGGGCCGGCTGGACTTCCGCGTGTCCGACGCGGGCGTGCCGTACTTCCTGGAGATCAACGCGCTGCCCAGCCTGGAGCCGGGCGCGGGCATCTACGCCGCGGCGGAGCTGGAGGGGCTGCACCTGGACGGGGTCATCAACTCCATCATCCAGAGCGCCGGCAAGCGCCACAAGATCCGCGACAACAAGAGCCGCCAGGGCAGGCCCGCGCGCAAGTCAGGCCCGCTGCGCGTGGGCTTCAGCTTCAACGTGAAGCGCGTGAAGCCCAGCGCCACGGCGGAGACGGTGCAGGAGGACAGCGAGGCGGAGTACGACTCGCCCAACACCCTCCAGGCCATCCGCGAGGCCATTGCTTCGTGGGGCCACGAGGTCATCGACCTGGAGGCCACGGCGGAGCTGCCCACGGTGCTCTCCAGCACGCCGCTGGACGTCGTCTTCAACATCGCGGAGGGGTTCAAGGGCCGCAACCGCGAGAGCCAGGTGCCCGCGATGCTGGAGCTCCTGGACATCCCGTACACGGGCAGCGACCCGGCCACGCTGTCGCTCGCGCTGGACAAGGCGCTGGCGAAGAAGATCGTCCGCCAGGCGGGCATCCTCACGCCCAACTTCCAGCTGATGGTCACGGGCAAGGAGCGCCTCAACAAGGAGTTCACCACCTTCCCGCTCATCGTGAAGCCGGTGGCGGAGGGCAGCTCCAAGGGCGTCGTCACCAAGAGCGTCTGCTACTCGGAAGCCGAGCTGCGCGACGTGGTGAAGGAGATCGCCGGCAAGTACCAGCAGCCCGCGCTGATTGAGGAGTACATCGGCGGCCGTGAGTTCACGGTGGGCCTCCTGGGCGAGCGGCGCCCGCGCGTGCTGCCGCCCATGGAGATCGTCTTCCTGGACAAGGCGGAGAAGAACCCGGTCTACAGCTTCCAGCACAAGCTGGATTGGACGGACCGCATCCGCTACGACGCGCCCGCGAAGATTGAACCGGCGCTGCTGGAGAAGCTGCGCACGGCGGCGCGCAACTCGTTCATGGCGCTGGGGTGCCGCGACGTGGCGCGCATCGACTTCCGCATGGACGACAAGGGGCGCATCTACTTCATCGAGTGCAACCCGCTGCCCGGCCTCACGCCCGGCTGGAGCGACCTGGTGCTGATTGCCCAGGGCGCCGGCATGGACTACCGGACGCTGATTGGGGAGATCATGGCCCCCGCGATCCGCCGCTACAAGGAGCGCGAGGCGCGCCGGGCCCAGACGGAGCACCCGTCCGGCACCGCCACGCCGCCGCTCAATAAAGTCGTGCAGCGGATTGAAGAGCAGACCGCGCAGGCCAACGCCTCCACCCCCGCGGAGAACACGCTCGTGCCGCGTCCGGAGCTCAAGTCCTGAGCGTCCGCTGAAGCGCGGGCAGGGAAGGGGACGGTGCCCGGAAGAGGCGCCGTCCCCGTTTCATCTCAGCCGTCGCTGAGCGCCTGCGCCCAGCCCTTCTCGAAGTTGTCGTGGTACGCCTGCCACAGCGTGTCCGAGTAGTACTTCACCAGGTTCTCGTCGTTGTAGCGCAGCGAGTTCTTGGACAGGTTGTGCGAGCCCGTCAGCACCATCTTGCGCACCGTCCCGTTGAAGTTGCCGGAGTAGACGAAGTGCTTGCTGTGCGTGAGGACCTCGCGCGGCGTGCCGTCGCCCTGCTTCACGTTGTTGGCGGAGGCGTCGTAGAGCTGGCGGAGGGTGATGTTCGTCGCGCCGGTGAGCTTCGTTTTGATGCCCGCGTCCATGTCCGTGTAGAGCACGCGCACCCGGCAGCCCAGCTTGCCAATGCGCACCAGCTCCGTGGCGACGATGACGCGGCTGTCGTTGAAGTGGTTCTGGTTCACGTCCAGCGTGCAGCCCGACACGTACGTCTTGATGTAGTCCGTGAAGTTGTTCGTCACGGTGTCGCTGGACAGCTCGTTGTCGTTGCCCTCGCGCGGGAAGAAGTACGCGGTCCACGGCGCGTTGGGGGAGTTGAAGTACCCCTGGCCCGTGGTGGGGTTGTAGTAGTCCGTCGTCTTCGTGCCGCCGCGCAGGTCGTTGTGGTAGCCGACCCAGTAGTCGTACCAGTCCCAGTCCTCGTAGCTGACGACCATGTCGTTCCAGTAGTTGTTCTGGGAGTAGGTGTTGTTCCAGGAGCCCTGCACCACCACGCGCTGGATGCGGTTGCCCTGCGGATCCGTGGTGGTGGAGAAGGTGAAGATCTTGTCGTGCATGATGGTGCCCTCGCGGTCGAAGCCCGCGATGCACGCGCTGCCCGCGCCCGTGCCGTTGCACCGCGTGAGCTCCAGCCTCAAGCCGTCCGGGCACGTCGCCGCCGGGGGCACGTAGCTGCTCAAGTCGTGGATGACGCCGCCGGAGGCGAACTCCGACGCGGCGCCGCCGTTCTGCTCGTCCACCACCAGCCGCACGACGACGCCCCGGCACAGCGCCGCCTTGAGGGCCGCGTTCAGGTGGTCCGTCGTCCACAGGAACATCGCGATGCGGATGTACGAACCCTTGGGGCTGTGCTCGATGAGCCGGACAAGCTCGTCCTTGATGCGGTAGTCGCGCGTGCCCGTGTTGTTCGGCTGGTTGAAGACCACGTAGATCCCCGGCACGTTCGTCGCGCCCTGGGCCTGCGCCGCCAGGTTCGGATCCGCCTGCGCCTCCGGCTGACACCCTGCGAGCGCCGCCACCAGTCCTGCCACCGCCAGCAACCGCTTCATGACCTGCCTCCGCTTCTCCGTTTCCAACCATTTAAGCCGAAATGGTCTGGAAAGCGGAGAAAGCGTGAGTCGGTGTCACTTCGCGGGCGCGAAGCCGCCGTGGAAGGTGGGGGGCAGGGCGTGGTCGAAGTGGCAGCGCGCCACGGGGCCGTCCTCCAGCCGGCGCGCGTCCAGCACGGCGACGTGGGACGCGTCCGCCTTCACGTCGTAGACCTGGGTGAGCACCCAGCCGTCGTCCTCGGCGGTGGCGCCGGGGCGGGGGACGAAGATGGGCTCGGAGGGGTAGGTGCCCTCGCCCAGGTCCGCCGTCGTCATCCGGCCTGTGTCCAGGTCCACGCGCACCACGCCGTCGAACAGGCCGCGCCGGGCCTCGTCGCTCCGGTGCACGCCCAGGTAGAGCGTCTGGTGCGCGCGGCCCACGACGCCGGGGGCCACGCGGGGGAACTCGCAGCTCACGTCCAGCCGCTGCTCGGTGCGGAAGGTGCCCGCCTTCACGTCCACCACCGCCCGGTGCAGCATGCCCTGCGCGTCGCTGGACGTCGTGCCGTGCACCACCTCACCCAGCCACTGGTTCGTCGTGAAGTCGGGGTAGCGCACGTAGTCCACCACCACCGTGTCGCCCTCCTCGTACGCGTTGCCGAAGTGCCACAGGTAGAACGCGTCCGTGGGGACGCGCACCGGGTGCGCCACGTCGTCGATGGGCACCACCAGCACGTCCGTGCCCGCCTCCGGCCGCCAGCGCAGGTTCTCCGAGTACGAGCCCACCCGCAGCAGCGCGCGGAAGAGGTTCAGGCGCAGCGGTGACAGGAAGAAGACGAGGTAGCGGTCCGTGGCGATGAAGTCGTGCACCATCGTCGCGCCGGGCAGCTTCACCGTGCCCAGCCGCCGGGCCTTGCCGCCGTCCGGCAGCGCGTAGAGGTCCGCCAGCGTGTCCCGGCCGTAGCGGATGCCGAAGTTGTAGGACGCCTTGCGCGACGGCACGCGGTGCGGGTGCGCGGAGAACGTCTCCACCACCGTGCCGTCGAAGTCCGTCTCGCCCAGCGTGGACAGGTCCTCCGGGGACACCTCCACCGGCACGCTGCCCTCGAAGAGCGCGTACAGCTTGCCGTTCCACGCCATCACGGACGTGTTCGCGGAGTTCTTGCGCACGTTGCGCAGCTTGTGCAGCAGCGGCGTGGGCGTGCCGTAGCCGCCGTAGCGCTGCGAGGACGCCTCGCGCTCCGCCACCATGGTGGGCGAGTCCAAGAGCCGCGACGCGCCCTTCACCCCGTCCGCGCCGAAGCGCACGCCCAGCATCCCCCCGTCCCCGTCGAACCAGTGCTGGTACGGCCGACCGTGCACGTCGAACGTCCACGGCCCCACCCGGTACAGCGCCCCCCGCAGCCCTTCGGGCACCTGGCCCTCCACCCGCAGCGGCTCGAAGCCGTGCTGGCGGGGCAGCGTGCGGAACGCCCGCAGCCAGCCCGGCGCGGAGGAGGACATCGTCTGCTTCGTCGCGGTCGTCATGACGGCTCCCTTTCCAATGCAACGTCCGGGCGCGAGAGGACCTCGCACCGCCCATCTTGTAGACACTGTAAACATCGCATGTTGTCGCCGTCAACATGGATGTTGACGCTGGCGACTTGGGCCCGTGGATGGTCAAGTCGCGCGAGCGACGGTCGGGGCATGAGGAGGCACGGACGGTGGCGACGAAGGGCAGGCGGAAGCAGGCGGGGGCGGCCCCCGCGGAGAAGGACAGGGGCCGCTATCACCACGGGGACCTGCGCCAGGCGCTGGTGGACGCGGCGGTGGCGCTCATCGCCGAGGAGGGCTTCGGCGCGCTGACGCTGCGGGAGGTGGCCCGGCGGGCGGGCGTCACGCACGCGGCGCCCTACCGGCACTTCGCGGACAAGGAGGCGCTGCTGGAGGCGGTGGCGCACGAGGGCTTCCGCGCCATGGCGCGCGAGATGCGCGAGCGCATGGCCCCGATGACGGGGCCCCTGGAGCGGCTGTACGCGGCGGGCGAGGCCTATGTGCTGTTCGCCGTGCGCCACCCGCCGCACTTCCGGGTGATGTTCGGCCCGCACTTCACCCGGCCCATGTCGTCGCCTCCGGAGCCGGAGGGAGAGCAGGGGGCCTTCTCGCTGCTGGTGAGCACCATCGAGGCCGGACAGGCGGCGGGCCTGCTGCGCGCGGGGGAGTCGCGGCCCCTCACGCTCACGGCGTGGTCGCTCGTGCACGGGCTCGCCTCGCTGTTCGTGGACCGGCAGCTGGGCGAATCCCCGCAGGGCGTGGAGGGCGCGGAGGCGCTCGCCCGCGTGCAGACGCGGCTGCTCGTCGAGGGGCTCAGGCCGCCCGCGCGCGGCTGAAGATGCGCGACAGTCCGCGGTGAAGCAGGGTTGACCGTCAGGGATTGTCGGGTACGGTCGGCGCCATGGTGCGGATACCGGAAGAGACGGGGCCGAGGGTCAGGGCGCGGGAGCTGGGGGTGCCCCTGGGGCGCTTCAAGCCGGGGAAGTACAACGCCATCACCGACGTGGAAGGCGTGCTGGTGGGCCACACCACGATCATCGAAGGCTCGGGCCCGCTGCGGCCCGGCTTCGGTCCGGTGCGCACGGGCGTCACGGCCATCCTGCCCAACCTGGGCAACATCTTCATGGAGCGCATGAACGGGGGCGGCTTCGTGCTCAACGGCGCGGGCGAGGTCTCCGGCATGACGCAGCTCATGGAGTGGGGCCTCATCGAAACGCCCATCCTCCTCACCAACACCATGGCCGTGGGCGCCGTGTCCGACGGCGTGGCCAACTACCTCGTGCAGCGCTACCCGGGCATCGGCGACGAGCACGACGTCATCATCCCCGTGGTGGGCGAGTGCGACGACTCGTGGCTCAACGACATCTCCGGGCGCCACGTGCGCCAGGAGCACGTCGTCGCCGCCATCAACAACGCGAAGTCCGGCCCGGTGCAGGAGGGCAACGTCGGCGGCGGCACCGGCATGGTGACGTGCGACTTCAAGGCCGGCATCGGCACGTCGTCGCGCAAGCTGCCGGAGGTGCTGGGCGGCTACACGCTGGGCGTGCTCGTCATGTCCAACTTCGGGAAGATGCACAACCTGCGCGTGGGCGGCCTGCCGGTGGGCGAGGTGCTGGTGGAGAAGTTCAAGAACACCCCCCACCGCGGCAAGTCCTACGGCTCCATCATCGCCGTGGTCGCCACGGACGCGCCGCTCCTGAGCCATCAGATCAACCGCCTCTGCAAGCGCGTGGGCCTGGGCATCGGGCGGGTGGGCAGCTACGCGGCGCACGGCTCCGGTGAAATCGTGGTGGGCTTCTCCACCGCGAACATCATCCCCAGGCGCACCCAGAAGATGGTCTACAAGATGAAGATCCTCCTGGATCAGCGCCTGGACCCCCTCTACGAGGCCGTGATGGAGGCCACGGAGGAGGCCATCCTCAACGCCATGTGCATGGCGGAGCCCATGACGGGGGTGAACGACAACTACTCGCCCGCGCTGCCCCTGGACGAGGTCCGCCGCTTCGTGGACGCCTGCCGCCCCATCTTCGCCTCGGTGAAGAAGCGCCCCCACCAGACGAGCGTGCCGGCCTCCAAGGAGCGCCCCAGCGACGAGGACCGGGAGGGGGAGGTGCGGCTGGGCAGCGCCCTGCCCACCCAGGTGCGCGGCGCGGAGGGCATTCCCTTCCCGACCCGGCCGGCCCCCAACGAGCCCCCCACGGACGGGGCGCCCAGGCCCGCGCCGGAGCCGGGCGCCGCCCCCACCCCAGGGGACCCCGAGGGTTCCTCTTCCGGGAGCCCGTAGGCTTCTGATAGGTAAGCTCCCCTTTGCTCCATTCCGGAGACCAGGAGCCACCCACATGGCCAACAGCAAGAGCAAGCACCGCCGCGTGCAGATGAAGATCCGTCAGCACTGGAAGAAGCGGATCAAGAAGCAGAAGGAAGCCGCCAAGGCCGCCGCCGCCGAAGGCAAGAAGAAGTAGTTCTCGCCCTGGCGCCGCTCCCGGCGGCCCTGGCGTTACTGCCGGGTCGCCGTGAAGGGGCGCGCCACGGTGCATCTCAGGGCGCTGGTCCCCTGGATGCGCGAGTATTGGCCGGTGAAGGTCCCGGACAGGCTGCCACCGCCGCCGTCCTCGGGGCCCCCGGTGAAGGCCGCGGTGAGGCTGAGGAAGGTGCTCACCCCCCCGTCGCTGCTGGGCAGCGGCGTTCCGGTCAGGATCAGCTCGCCTGACGCATACACCTGGCCCGTCAGCGCCACCTTCGTCAGCGACCCCGTGAGGATGCCGCCGTCGGCGCGCTGGATGAGCAGCGGCTCGCCGTCCGCCAGGGCCTGCACGTTCAGGTTCACGCACTCGGCGGGCAGGCCCGCGTCCCCCTGGAACGTCAGCGGATAGGTGCCCTCCACCGGGGCGCACGCGTCGCCGCACTCCGCGCTTCCCCCCTCCTTGCAGGACGGCGCGAGCAGCAGCAAGGCGCCGGACACGACGGTGGTGGCGACCGCCGCCACGGGGGCGAAACGTCCAGAAGTCATGGGTGGCCTCTTGGGGAAGGAGGGACGGGCTTCCTGGTGGGAATTCCCGTTCCTACGTTGCGTGCAGCGGGTCTGGGGGACGGGGTGGGGCGGTGACGGCGGGCGATTCCAAGCGGTGGTCGAACTTCATCTTCGCGGGGCTCTTCGCCCTGGCGCTGATTCTCTTCTCGCGCATCTTGTTGCCGTTCCTGATGCCGGTGCTGCTGGGCGCCTTCCTGGTCGTCCTGTTCATGCCCATCCAGGACTCCTTGGACCGGCGGCTCCAGGGCCGCAAGTCCCTGGCGGCGGGACTGTCCACCCTCGCGGTGTTCCTGCTCATCCTGGCGCCGCTGGCGCTGGTGGGCTGGATGGTGGCCCGCGAGGTGCTCCAGTTCGTGGGCCAGGCGCAGGAGCTGCTGGATCAGGTGGACCTGCGTCACCACTTCCTCAACAGCCTGCCCCGGGGCGTCGCCCGCTACGTGCACATCGATCCGGAGAGCTCGGAGACGGAGCGCCTGCTGATGACGGCGGTGTCGGGCGGCGCGGGGCTGCTCGCGGACGTCGTCGGCGCCGGCACGGAGCTCATCGTCAACATGTTCCTGATGACGGTCGCCATGTACTACTTCTTCCTGGACGGCCGTCGGCTGGTGAACGAGGTGGCCCGGCTGCTCCCGCTGGAGCGCCGCTACTTCGACGCCTTCTCCCACGAGTTCACGGACGTCGCGTACGCCATCATCTACGGCAACACCGTCACCGCGCTGGTGCAGGGCGCGGTGGGCTTCGTGGGGCTGCTCATCGCGGGCGTGCCGC
The DNA here is from genome assembly GCF_046520365.1 of Corallococcus sp. 4LFB. Taxonomy (NCBI): domain Bacteria; kingdom Pseudomonadati; phylum Myxococcota; class Myxococcia; order Myxococcales; family Myxococcaceae; genus Corallococcus; species Corallococcus sp. 4LFB. Next base: position 1,882 of record NZ_JBKGHJ010000182.1, on the reverse strand, counting down.
ACGCCGGGGTGTGGGGCGCGGCCATGGTGCTGGTGGCGCTGGTGCCGGTGGGCGGCACCGCGCTCGTGTGGGGGCCCATCGGCGTCATCCTCATCGCGGCCAACCGGGTGAGCGAGGGCGTCTTCCTCCTCGCGTGGGGCACGTTCCTGGTGGGCAGCATCGACAACGTCATCCGCCCGCGGCTGTGCGGCTCGCGCATGGCGCTGCACCCGCTGCTCGTCTTCCTGTCCATGTTCGGCGGGCTGGCGGTGTTCGGGATGATGGGCCTCCTGGTGGGGCCGCTCATCGCGTCCATCTTCATGGCCATGGTGCGCATCTACCGGCGCGACTTCCTCGGGCGTACGCAGGAAGCGCCGCCCGCGCCCGTGGTGTCCCAGGATTCCTCGCCTTCGCACGCCTCGCAGCCCGCGCCAGTGCCCTCGGCGGCGAGCGTGGGTCACGTGATGAACGCCTGAGCCCGGGGCCTGGACTTCCCCCCGGCGCTGGGTGAACCTGCCCGGAGCATGACGACCACCCGAAGCCCGAGGGTCCCCTCGGGACTGCTGTGGCCCCTGGCCCTCGCTGGAGCCCTGGCGGCTCCGGCCGCGGCGGCCTCTGACGCCCTGACGCCGCCGGCCTTCCACGGCACCCGGGAGTCCCCCGCGTGGCTGTCGCTGCGGCTGGGCAGCGCGGCCCCGGGCAACGGGACGGCGCGGTCGAAAGCGGAGCCGGAGGTGGGCGCGCCCACCTGGGTGCGGCTCACCCTGTCCCTCACCGCGACGTGGCGGCGCTACTGCGCGCGGCCCGGCGTGGACAGCTGTGGCGAGTACGACCGGCTGCCAGAGGAGGAGCAGCTGGGGGACACGTCCGACTTCTCCTCGTCGCACCCGTACCTGGGGCTGGCGCTGGAGGCGGAGGTGCTGCCCCTGGCGCGCGGCGCCTCGTCCGTGCTGCGCGGGCTGGGGTTCAAGCTGGGGGCGCAGCGGGCCTTCTCCAGCTCCGACGTGACGCTCACCGGGGACGGCGGCCAGACGCCGGTGCGCGAGGTGTCCGCGCTCGACACGGCCTTCACCGCGCAGGCGCTGTACCGCTTCTACTTCCGCTTCGGCACGACGCGGCCGCAGCAGGGCTACGTGGGCGCGCGTGCCGGCATCCAGACGCGCGCGTTCGACGTGGAGTCCTCCGCGGACAACCCGCTGTCCGGCACGCACCGCGTGTTCCCGTCCGTGGCGTTGGATCTGTCCGTGCCGCTGTTCGGCTCGGTGCGGCTGGATGCGTCGGGCGGACTCCTGCTGTCGCCCAGGCCGGGGCACTCACCGGACGCGGACGGAGGACGGCGGGCGCTGGAGGTCCGCGACTTCGGCACGTCCGTGTCCAGCTTCGGTTGGAGCGCGGAGCTGGGCGTGACGGGGGACATCTGGGGGCCGTTCGGCTACGACGTGGCCTGGCGGCTGGCGCACTTCAAGGACCGCTTCTCCGGGGCCGGGACGCTCACCGGCTGGGACGCCGGCGGAGCGACCGAGGAGACGTACTCCAGCCTGCACGTCGGCGTGATCGCGACCTACTGACGCGGGACCTGACACCGGGCCTGTCCGGCGCGCGACATCGCCCGGAGGTGCGGGTGTCTGGACCCAGGCGGGATGCCTACCCCTTGCCCTCACGGCCTGATGGGGGCCGCGGCCAAGGGGGATGATTCTCGGTGCGAGCACGGCAAGGGTGGAGGCGGGGACTGGCGGGGCTGGCATGTGTCGCGCTGGCGGCGTGCGGCGGCGGGGGGGACACCCAGGCGCCCACGCCCGGCACGCCTTCCGGCACGGCCACCGGCGACGCGGGCACGGAGGCGCCGTCCGGCGCGGGCACGGTGGATGGGGGCACGCAGCCGTCCTCCGACGCGGGCACGGGC
>NZ_JBKGHJ010000181.1:0-15242 GCF_046520365.1 Corallococcus sp. 4LFB | reverse complement strand
CGCCGGCGCGGCCTGCTGCCGGGCGTCCTCCTCCTCATCCAGGATTTCCGCCGCATAGGCCGGCTCGGTCATGGGGCGGCTGGGGCGCTGGCTCTTCGCGCTGCTGGCACGCGGCGGCGGGGCCGGGCGGGCCGGCATCTTCGCGCCGCAGTTCTCGCAGTACATCAAGCGGACGTCCGCCGCGCTCTCACCGCACTCGGGGCACTGCATGGGGAGCCCACCTCGCTGGCGCAGGGGAGGGGGAGGCCCCTGCGAACGACGCCGACAGCAGGGACTTACTACGGATTCCAGGCCGCCCGCGAGGCGGCCCCGGGGCTGCGGCTCCGACGCCGGCTCCCGGGTGCCTGCCTTCCAAGCGGGCGGCGCTGACTCAAGGCTGCCGCGCGGCTTCCGCGGTGGGGCCGGCCACGGGCTGGTTCAGCTCCTTCACCCGGGTGGCCAGCGTCTGCGGATCAATGGGACCCACGTGCTTGCCGCGGATGATGCCCTGCGCGTCGATGAAGTACGTCTCCGGCACGCCCGCGACGCCGTAGTCCACCGCCATGCGCGAGCGCTCGTCCATCAGCTGCGGGAAGCTGGCGCCCATGCGGCGCAGGAAGTCGAGCGCGTTGGGCTCCGTGTCCTCGAAGACGACGCCCATGAACAGGGCCTGGGCGCCCAGCTCGCGCGCGCCCCACTCGAGCACCGGGTGCTCGTACTTGCAGGGGCCACACCACGACGCCCAGAAGTTGATGACCACCGGGCGGCCCTTGAGGTCCGCGAGCTTCACGGGGTCGCCGCCGTCCAGCGGCTTGAGCACGAAGTCCGGCGCGGGCGCGCCCTTCAACATGAAGGGCACCTCGTGCGGGTCGCGCCCGAAGCCCTGGAAGAGGACGAAGAGCAGCGCCGCCCCGACGGCGGTGAACACCAGGGGAAGCCGCCAGCGCTTCATGCCGCACCCCGCTCGGCGTCCGTGCCCGGCAGGGGAGGCGCCGCGCCCACCGGCGCCGCGTCCGCGCGCAGCACCGCCGCCCGACGGGAAGGCCACACGGCAATGAGCGTGCCCAGCAGCAGCAGCGGCAGGCTGTACCAGATCCATCCCACCAGCGGGAACACCCAGACGTTGAAGCTCGCCGTGCCCGTCGTCTCGCTGAAGGCCATCAGCGACACGTACAGGTCCTCCTTCGGCGACTCACGCACCGCGGGCGTGCCCACGGGGTCCGTGCTGCGCTCGTAGTAGTTCATGCGCGGACGCAGCTCCGACACCTTGCCGTTGGGCGCCGTCACCTCCAGGCGCGCGGCGACGAAGGTGCGGTGCGGCTCCTCGCCGCTGGACAGGCCCACGTACTTCAGCTGGTAGCCGTCCAGCATCATCGTGCCGTCCTTCTTCAGCGTGCCGGACGTGTGCTTCACGTACGCGCTGGAGGCCGCCACGGCGACGATGATGAGCACGATGCCCAGGTGCACCACGTAGCCGCCGAAGCGCCGGCGCGCCTTGCCCGTCGCGGTGGTCAGCGCGGTGACGAAGCCCTCCTTGCGCTCCGTCATGCGCACACGCACCGGCACCGCCAGCTCGCGCAGCGTGATGACGGTGACGAAGCCGCCCAGGCCGAACGTGAGCAGCGGGTACACGCCGCGCAGGCCCGCCGCGTAGCAGGCGATGGTGACGACGATGCCGACCGCCGCGGGGATGAGGAACTGCCGGCGCAGCGCGGCCTTGTCCGGCGTGCCCCAGGGCAGCACCGGGCCCACGCCCATGAGGAAGAGCACCGCGATGCCGCCCGGCACCGCCATCTTGTTGAAGTACGGCTCGCCCACGCTCACGCGGATGCCGCGCACGGCCTCCGACACCAGCGGGTAGAGCGTGCCCAGCAGCACCGTGAAGGTGATGGCCACGAACACCAGGTTGTTCACCAGGATGCTCGCCTCGCGCGACACCAGCGACGTGAGCCGGCCCTCCGGCGCCAGCAGGTGGCCGCGCGTGGCCAGCAGGCCAATGCACACCACCAGCAGGATGGCGATGAACACCAGGAACGTGGGCCCGATGTCCGACTGGGTGAACGAGTGCACCGAGTTGAAGATGCCGGAGCGGGTCATGAACGTGCCCAGGATGGTGAGCACGAACGACGCCAGCGCGAGGCTCAGCGTCCACAGCTTCAGCATCCGCTTGCGCTCCTGCACCATGGTGGAGTGCATGAACGCCGTCGCGGTCAGCCACGGCAGGAAGGACGCGTTCTCCACCGGGTCCCACGCCCAGTAGCCGCCCCAGCCCAGCACCGCGTACGCCCACCAGGAGCCCAGCACGATGCCCAGCGTGAGGAACATCCACGCGATGAGCGTCCAGCGCCGCAGGGGCGCCATCCACGCCTCACCAATCTCCCCGCGCAGGAGGCCCGCCACGGCGACGCCGAACGGCACCGTCATGCCCACGTAGCCCGCGTAGAGCATGGGCGGGTGGATGATCATCAGGAAGTGGTTCTGCAAAAGCGGGTTGGGCCCCGGGCCGTCCGCCGGCACCGGCGACACGGCGCCCCAGGGGTTGGCCGGGCCCGCGATGAGGAAGGCGAAGAAGACGCCCACGGCCAGCATGGTGCCCAGCGCCAGCTGCATGTAGCGCGCGTGCTCCCTGCGGTGCACGAAGGCGAACGCCGCCACGTACACGCCCATGATGAGGCCCCAGAAGAGGATGGAGCCTTCCAGCGCGCTCCACAGCGACACGATGGTGTAGATGAGCGGCGTCGCGCGGCTGCCCACCTGGGCCACGTACTTCACGCTGAAGTCGTGGCTGATGAGCGCTTCCACCATCACCAGGTTGCTGCCCACCATGCACACCGCGAAGCCCCACACCGCGCGCAGCACCCAGGGGTAGCTGGCGTCGTTGCGGCGCATGCCGCCCACCAGCCCCAGAATCGCGCCGAACGCCGCGAAGGCCAGGCCCGCGAGGACCAGCCCATAGCCCAGCATTCCGTTCACGGCGCCCCCGGCGGCGTCACGGTGGCGGTGGTGGCGCCTTCGGCCAGCGTGTCCTGCCACTTGCGCGGGGACTCGCCCTCCTTGGGAGCGCGGTACTCGTTGGAGTGGTTCACCATCAGCCGGTTGGACGTGAAGACGCCGGACGGGTCGTAGGTGCCCTCCACCACGACGCCGATCTTCTCGCGGAACATCTGCGGAGGCGTCTCCAGCGAGCGCACGTGCACGCTCTTCGCGTCCGCGTCGGGGCCGTCCGCCACGCGGAAGTCCAGCGTGGTGTGGCCCTCGTTCCACTGGATGCTGCCCGGCTGCACCACGCCGCCCAGGCGGATGGTGGCCGTGTAGGCCTTGTCGCCGTTGGAGAGCAGCTCCGACGGGCTCCAGTAATAGACGAGGTTGTCGCCGATGTTGCCGAAGGCGATGAAGCCAAGGCCGGCGCCGGCGAAGAGCAGGGCTCCCAGCGCGATGAGACGGTTGCGGTTGACGGGCGTCATGGGCTCACTCCTTCGAATCAGCGGCGGCGCGGGGACGGCGCGCCCAGAGGGACACCGAGTAGAGCACGAAGGCGGCCACGGAGATGCCGTAGCACGCGCCCACGTACCCCCAACCACCCTGGAGACGGCCACTGCCCACCTGGGCCAGCAGCATCAGCGACGTCAGCGAGGTCATGTTCAGGCCACCTTCGAGGAATGGGCCGCGCGCAGCGCGGGGTCGTCCGTGGGCAGCGCCTCCGGCAGCGCCACCTCCGCCTTCCGCTCCGCCAGCGCGATGCGGTAGCGGTGCACCATGAAGACGATGAGCAGCGCCAGCATGCCGAACGCCGACACGCGCAGGGGCAGCACCATCTGCGGGTCCACCGTCTTGGGGCTGGACTGCACCTGGTGGAGGCTGCGCCACCAGCGCACGGAGAACCACACGATGGGCAGGTTGATGGCCCCGATGATGGCCACCACCGCGCTCCACACCGCGCGCTTCTCCGGGTCCTCCACGAAGCGCCGCAGCACCAGGTAGCCCGTGTAGGACACCAGCAGGATGGCCTCCGACGTCAGGCGCGGGTCCCAGGACCAGTACACGCCCCAGGTGGGGCGGCCCCAGATGGAGCCGGTGATCATCCCCAGCGTGCCGAAGAGCAGGCCGACCTCCGCGGAGGCCTCCGCCATCGCGTCCGTCTTCCACGACTGACGCATGAGGTACGTCACCGCGGCCACGAAGTTGATGAACATGGCCATCATGGCCATCCACTGGAGCGGCACGTGGACGTACATGATGCGCTGCACCTCGCCCATCTCACGGTCGGGCGGCGCCCACGCAAGGCCCAGCCACCAGCCCGCGCCCAGCAGCGCCAGCGTCAGCGCCGGCAGGCCAAACTTGACGAACTTGTTCATCCTTCAGTCCTCGATGACCCGGGGAAACAGCACGAAGCCCACGCCCCAGTAAATCAGATTGAACCCCAGCAGCAGCCCCTGCCAAGAGCCCAGCTGCTGCATCGGGTCACCCTGGAGTACGAGCGTGGTGCCCTTGGCAGCGGAAAGGAGGGCCGGGATGACGAGCGGGAACAATAGCAGAGGCAGCAGAACATCCCGGGCCCGGGCATTGCTGGAGATGGCCGCGTAGACGGTCCCCGGGGCGCTGAGCGCCAGGCTGCCCAGGACCAGGATGCCCGCCAGGTCACCGACCCCCGTGACGATGCGCACCCCGTACAGGGGCACCATCACGGGCACCAGCACCACCGCCAGCGCCAGCAGCAGCAGGGCGTTGCCCAGCGCCTTGGAGAGGAAGATGGCGCGCGCGTCCGCCGGGGCCAGCCGCACGCCGTCCAGGCAGGCGTTCTCCGTCTCCACGCGGAAGGACTCGCCCAGGGACAGGACGCTGGCGAAGAGGATGGCCAGCCACAGGTAGCCGCCCGCGTTGCGCTCCAGCAGCTTCGTGTCCGGGCCCAGCGCGAAGGAGAAGAGCAAGAGCGTGGCCATGGCGAAGAACACCAGCGCGTTGAGCCGCGCGCGGGTGCGCCATTCGATGAGCAGGTCCTTGCGCAGGAGGACGAGCGTCGTCGCCAGCAGGCCCGGGGGGCGCTTCGTGCCAGGCGCGCTCATGCCGCCACCGCCCGGCCGTCCTGCAGGTGCAGCCGTTCCTCGCAGAGACTCAGGCCCTGTTCGATGAGGTGCGTGGCCAGCACCACGGTGGTGCCGCCCGCCTTCAATTCCGCGATGACGCCCTCCATGTCCTGGATGCCGGCGGGGTCCAGCTCGCCGAAGGGTTCGTCCAGCAGCGCCAGGGCCGGGGCCTTCATCAGGAGCCGCGCGATGGCCAGGCGCTTGCGCATGCCCGCGCTGAAGCCGCGCACCGGGCTGTCCGTGCGGCGGGTGAGGCCCACCTTGTTGAGCAGCGCGTCCGCGACGTCCTGCGGCGCGTCCACGCCCAAGAGGCGCCCCAGCACCATCAGGTTCTGCTGCGCGGTGAGGTCCTCGTAGAGGAAGCTGGCGTGGGACAGGAGCGCCACGTCGCGGCGCACCGCCTCGCGATCCAGGACGGCGTCCCGGCCCAGCACCTCCACGCGGCCCGCGGTGGGCCCCAGCGCGGTGGCCACGAGGCGCAGGAGCGTCGTCTTCCCGGAGCCGTTGTGGCCGGTGAGCAGCAGCGAACGGCCGGCGGGCAGCGCGTAGGTGAGCCGCGCCAGCGCCCACCTTCGCCCATAGCGCTTGCTCACGTCGTGGAGGGCGAGCGCGGGCGCTGATCCAGAGGGGGGAGGGGGCATCGGCGGGTCGTTTCGTAGCCGGAAACCCTGATGTTCACCAGTGAAACCCCCGGGGTCGCCCGCCGGAGGACAAGAAGTTTTTACGCCTGCTTCTTCCGCTGCTTTCGCCGGAGGACTGAAAGGTTTTCGCCACGGGTGGGCGCGCGACTGCCCCGGTACACCCAGGTAGGACCCCTCCACGGGCGTACATGCCCCCGGGGACGCGGGGTTTCACGGGGTTACGGGGGGTTTCCATCACCTTCCTGCCCTGGCATCCAGCATGCACACACGCGGGCGGGGCCCGGTCCACAGGGGGGAGCGGGCAGACGGCGAAAGCCGCGAGGGAGGCGTGATGGCTGGCAGGGTGTTGCGGCGGGCGGCGAAGGCGGCGGCGGCGGGGTTCTTCCACTACAGCGGGGTGCGCAAGGCGATGGCGGCGTACCGCCGTGCGCAGTCGGGGGGCCGGCGCATCCTCATCGTGAGCTACCACCGCGTGGTGAGCGACTTCACGGGGGAGCTGCAGCGCTCCATCCCGGGCCTGCTCATCTCCCAGGAGACGTTCCGCCGCCACCTGGAGGAGGCGAACGCCGCGGGCTACGAGCTGGCGAGCCTTGGGGACGCGGTGGACGTGATGGAGGGCCGGCGCACCGCGAAGAAGGACCTGTTCGTGGTGACGTTCGACGACGGCTACCGCGACGTGTACCGGTACGCGTACCCGGTGCTCAAACAGATGGGGGTGCCGGCCATCACCTACCTGCCCACGGCGTTCATCGACACGGACAAGCGCTTCAACCACGACCGGCTGTTCCACCTGCTGCGCTGCGTGCAGGAGCGGAAGTTCCGCCCGGACTACGACACCATGCCCACCCCGTCGGTGCAGCTCTTGGGGCCCATCCTCACCGGGCGCAAGACGGCGTCCGCGGCGCTGGACGACTTCATCGGCGAGCACCCGACGCGCGTGCTCACGGGCATCATCGACTCGCTGGAGCAGCAGCTGGGCGGCGGCGCGGACCTGGTGCCGGAGCAGGGCGACGTCATGAGCTGGGACGAGGTGCGCCAGATGGCGCGCGACGGCTTCGAGTTCGGCGCGCACACGCTGGGCCACACGGTGCTGACGCTGGAGCCCACGGAGGTGGTGGAGAAGGAGATCGTCGAGTCCAAGCAGACCATCGAGCGCGAGGTGGGCGTCCAGGTGAGGGACTTCGCGTACTGCAACGGCTGGTACTCGGATGAGATGATCCGCGTGCTCAAGCAGAACGGCTTCCGCTCCGGCGTCACCACGGAGGACCTGCCCAACCGCGTGGGCGGCGACCCGTTCGCCCTCAAGCGCAAGGTGATGTGGGAGAACTTCAGCCTGGGGCTGATGGGGGACTACTCGTCCACGCTCACGGTGTGCCAGTTCGATGACTGCTTCGGCGTGCTGGGCATGAGCCACCCGGTGCTGGGCCACCGCCCGCACCTGCTGGCCCCGATGAACACCTCCAACGTGCTCGTCGAGGAGCTGGACTCGGCGCTCGCGAAGGCGACGCCGGTGGACGTCGTGGACGTGACAGCGCCGGTGATTGCGTCCGAGCCGGCGGTTGCGCCGGGCACGGCGGGTGCGCAGGTCGTGGTGGCGCCGAACGTGGCCCTTGCCTCGGAGGCGGCGCAGCCGGAGGAGCTCCAGTGAGTGCGTCACCCAAGCCGGCCCCGACCCCGTCGTTCCTGGGGCGGGCCGGCCCGTTGGTGTTGGCCCGGTTGTTCACCGCCGGGCTGACGCTGTCCATTCCCCTCGTGCTCGCCCGGGTGCTTCGCCTGGACGAGTACGGCACCTACTACCAGTTGTTCCTCATCGCCACGACGCTGTCGTACGTGCTGCCGTTCGGCGTGGCGCAGAGCCTCTACTACTTCCTGCCCCGCGCGGAGGCGAAGCGGCCCTACCTGGGGCACGCGCTGCTCTTCGTCACGGGCGCGGGCATCGTGGCGGCGGGGCTGGTGTGGGCCTTCCTGGGCCACGTGGCGGCCTACTTCAACAACCCCGCGCTGATGGACCACCGCGCGGCGCTGTCGCTCTACACGGCGTTCTTCCTGGGCAGCTACCCGCTGGAGATTTCGCTCACCAGCCAGGGGAAGACGAAGGCGTCCGCGGTGGTGTACCTGGCGTCGGACGCGGTGCGCTCCGGCGTGATGGTGCTGCCGCCGCTCCTGGGCTTCTCCCTGCACGGGATGATGATCGCCGTGGCCTGCTTCGCGGGGCTCCGCTACGTGGCCACGTGGGTGGTGTCGCTGCGCGGGTCCACGGGGCCCCTGGTGGACTGGAAGCTGTTCAAGGAGCAGCTGGTGTACGCGGCGCCGTTCGGCGCCGCGATGTGCCTGGCCATCCCCCAGCAGAACGCGCACATGTACGCGGTGGCGGGCGTGGTGGCCCCCGCGGTGTACGCGCTCTACCGGGTGGGCTGCTTCCAGCTGCCGGTGGTGGACCTGCTCTACACGCCCACCAGCGAGGTGCTGATGGTGCGCCTGGGGGAGCTGGAGCGCGAGGGCCGGCTGGAGGAGGGCGTGGAGGCCTTCCGGGAAGCGGCCGGCAAGCTGGCGTACGTGTTCCTGCCCTTCGCGGCGTTCCTCTTCGCGGCGGCGCCGGAGTTCGTGGGGGCCATGTTCGGCCAGAAGTTCCTGCCGGCGGTCCCCATCTTCCGGGTGAGCGTGATGGGCGTGGTGCTGGCCATCCTCCCCATGGACGGGACGCTCCGGGCCCGGGGCCAGACGCGGGCCATCTTCGCGTCGTACCTGGTGAAGGCGGTGGTGACGGTGCCGCTGCTGTGGTTCGGCGTGAAGCACTTCGGGATGATGGGCGGCATCGCGTCCTGGGCGCTGGCGGAGGTGGTGGGCAAGGGGATGCTGCTGCTGCGCGTGCCCCAGGCGCTGTCCACGCCGGAGCGCAAGCTGGGCCTCAAGGACGTCATCCCGTGGCGGGAGCTCGGGCAGGCGTCGCTGGCGGCGGTCGCGGCGGGCGGGAGCATCTTCCTCCTTCGCACCGGCGTGCACGACACGTGGATGAACCTGCCCACGGGCTTCCTGTGGCGGGTGCTGCCGCTGGCGGTGGCGGGGCTGCTCTTCGTCGTGGGGTACGTGGTGGGCCTGTATGCGCAGGGCGTTCGCCCGTGGAGTGCGCTGCAGTCGCTGCGTCCCCGCCGGGCGGTCTGATCCACCGTCGAGTCGTGGACGCGTGGGGAGGACTTCCCTCTCCACGCGTGGGTACTTACCTTCCAACGGTCACGGAGTTCGGGCGGGCGAGGAGAGGCGTGATGGGATTCGACGCGATGACGTTGTACCGGCTGGCGCATGGTCTGAAGCAGCGTGGGGTGCCGTTGCTGCCGGCGGTGTTGCGCAAGGCCATCTACTATCTCCACAGCTCGTACATCCCCGAGGACGCGGAGCTGGGCGAGGGGACGCAGTTGGGCTACGGCGGCATCGGCGTGGTCATCCACAAGGCGGCGAAGGTGGGCCGTCACGTCCTCATCTCCCAGCAGGTCACCATTGGCGGGCGCTCCGGGCTGGAGGGCGCGCCGGTGATTGGCGACTACGTGCGCATCGGCGCGGGCGCCAAGGTGCTGGGCAACATCCACGTGGGCGACTTCGCGGTGATTGGCGCCAACGCGGTGGTGGTGAAGGACGTGCCCTCGGGGGCGGTGGTGGCGGGCGTGCCGGCGAAGGTCATTCGCCAGGACCCGGATCCGCTCACCACGTACCAGCGTGAGATGGGCCTCCTGCCCGCGCGGACGCCGCCGAAGCTCACCCAGGTTCCCCGGCCCTCCGCGCAGGCTTCCGCGCGCTAGGCACTGGCTTCTTCGCAGAAGAGGGCTTCCTTCATGCGCGTGCTGCTCGTCGGGGACTACCCGCCGCCCTACGGGGGCGTGGCCATCCACGTCCGTCAACTCCATCAATTCCTTCGCGACCGCGGGGTCGAGGCGAAGGTGCTCGACATCGGGAAGGGTGGCCGGCCGGCTCCGGACGTCCTCCCCGTGCAAGGCGCCGCCGCCTTCGGCCTGCGGCTCGCGGGATTCACCTCCGCGGGCTGGACGGTCCACCTGCACACCAGCGGCAACAACCCGAAGGCGTGGGTGCTGGCGGCGCTGGTGGGCAGCATGCCCGGGCCGCGTTCGCCGCGCGTCATCACGCTGCACTCGGGGCTGATTCCTGACTACCTGGCGGAGTCGCAGGCCCGGCGCGTGTTCGCGCGCACGGCGCTGGCGGGCTACGCGCGGGTGGTGGCCGTGTCTCCGGCGGTGCGCGACGCGGTGGTCGCGTGCGGCGTGCCGGAGGAGAAGGTCCTGGTGCATCCGGCCTTCTGCGCGTCCCAGGTGCTGCCAGGCCCCGTGACGCCGGAGGTGGAGGCCGCGCGGGCCCGGCGCCGTCCGCTGCTCGCGATGGCGCACCACCCGTCGCCCGTGTACGGGCGCAAGCAGATGTTCCGCGCGCTGAAGCTCGTCGCGGAGACGCACCCGGACGTGGGCCTGGCGCTGTTCGGCCCGGGCACGCGCGCCGAGGAGTTCATCCGCGACGCGCGCGAGCTGGGCGTGGCGGGCTTCCTGGAGGACCTGGGCGAGCTGGAGCACGCGAAGGCGCTGGGGCTTTTGTCCCAGAGCGACGTCTTCATCCGGCCCACCACGCACGACGGGGACTCCATCTCCGTGCGCGAGGCGCTGGCGCTGGGCGTGCCGTGCGTGGCCAGCGACGTGTGCGCGCGGCCGGAGGGCACGCGGCTGTTCAAGGCCGGAGACGAGCGGGCGCTGGCGCAGGCGGTGCGTGACGCGCTGACGGCGGGCCCGGTGAAGGTGATGGCCCCGGATGCGGGGCCGGTGATGCTGGACGTGTACGCGGAGTTGCTGCCGTCCGGCATGGCAGGTGCAGGAACCGTGAACGCGGCGTGAGGGTGTGGGGACGGGTTGGGGCGCCTTCGGGGACGGGGCGCGCTTCAGGGACTTCAGCACTGAACTTTTGACTTCAGGAGTGGACGATGCGGCGCAGGGAAGAGATGGACTTGTCGAAGCGGGCCCTTCGCGGGCGGGACCTGGTGGTGTTCTCCAACGACTGGGACGGCGACCCCCTGTCGAAGGTCCACATCATGCGGATCCTCTCGCGGGACAACCGCGTGCTGTGGGTGAACAGCATCGGCAACCGCGCGCCCAAGGCGAACGCGCACGACGCGCAGCGGATCATCAAGAAGCTGAAGACGTTCACGCAGGGCATCCGCGAGGTGGAGCCCAACCTGCACGTGCTGGCGCCGCTGGCCATTCCCTTCTACGGCTCGGAGACGGTGCGCCAGGCGAACCGCCACCTGCTGCGGCTCCAGGTGCTGCGCGCGATGAAGCAGCTGAAGTTCGAGCGCCCCATCTCCTGGAGCTTCCTGCCTGCGTCCGCGCCGGTGTCCGGCACGCTGGGCGAGGACTTCGTCGTGTACCACTGCGTGGACGAGTTCTCCGCGTTCAGCGACACGAACGGCAAGCACATCGCGGAGCTGGAGGAGCGCCTCTTGCGCCGCGCGGACATGTGCATCACGTCCGCGGAGCGCCTGTACGACAACAAGAAGCGCATGAACCCGCGCACGGTGCTGGTGCGCCACGGCACGGACTTCTCGCACTTCGTGAAGGCGTGCGACCCGGAGACGAAGGTTCCGGAGGACATCGCGAAGCTGCCCAAGCCCATCATCGGCTTCTTCGGGCTGGTGGCGGACTGGATCGATCAGGACGCCATCATCGCGTGCGCGAAGGCGCACCCGGAGGGCTCGGTGGTCATCGTGGGCAAGACGACGCCGGACTGCGACGACAGCCGCCTGCGCGCCATTCCCAACATCCACATGCTGGGGCGCAAGCCGTACGCGGACCTGCCGGGCTACAACAAGGCGTTCGACGTGGCGCTCAACCCGTTCGTCATCAACGAGCTGACGCTCAACTCCAACCCGCTGAAGGTGCGCGAGTACCTGGCGTCCGGCCTGCCGGTGGTGTCGTCTGATTTGCCGGAGGTCCGCAAGGTGGGGCTGTGCCGCATCGCCACCACGCCCGAGGACTACGTGAAGCAGGTCGACGCGGCGCTGGCGGACAACCCGGGCCCGAACCGGGAGCGCGCGGAGAAGATCTTCCACGAGAGCTGGGAGGCGCGCGTCGCGGAGATCCGCCAGCACGTGGGTGAGGCGATGCTCGCGGCGGGCAAGAAGCTGTAGGTCCGGTCCGGTACCGGGCGGCAAGGGGGCGCGGGTCCGGGGCGTGCGAGCGCACCGGGCACCGCGCCTTCGTCATTCCCGCGGGTCGTCCGCGCGACCCGTCACGCGGCGCTCCAGCAGGGCGTAGCGGCGGGCAAGGCGGGTGTAGTCAGCGGGGCGGATGGGCGTGCGCTCCCGCGTGCGCAGGAGGTCCTCCTTCGCGTCCAGGTAGTCGCGCGCGGGCACGCCGCAGGTCTCCTCCAGCAGGCGCGCGGCCTCCGCGTCCGGCAGGGAGGGGGCGATGCCCAGGCGCTCGTGCATCAGGCGGCGCAGGGCGGTGTCGAGCTCTGGCAAGAGCTCCGCCTCCACCTTCGCGCGGCGCATGAGCCAGCCCAGGGAGCGCACGTATTCGCGCGACGAACGGTGCCGCTCCACGCGCACGGGGCGGGGCGCGCCGAAGCGCGTGCCCCGGGAGACGACGTAGACGAGCCCCACGGCCAGGCTCTGCGCGATGAAGACCCAGAGGCCCTGGGACAGAGGTGGGCGGGTGATGACGGCGTGGTGGAACTCGTCGAAGCGCAGGGGGCCGCGCGCGGCGAGCGCATCCCAGAAGCGCAGGTTGTCGAGCAGCTCCAGGCGCCGGTTCTCCGCGAGGTCCGGGCCCGCGACGACGTAGACCTCGCCCTGGCCCAGGCCCCAGCGCCACACCACGCCCGCGGTGCCCAGTCCCGCGAGCGGCACCGCGTCCTCGTGATCCACCCGCAGGCTCCGGTCCCGGGACACGCGGAGGAGTGACAGGTCGCGCAGCGCGCCCGCGGGCAGCCACACGTCCACGGTGACGCCGGCGGGGTCCACCCATTCGGAGGCGAGGCCCTGGTGGTTGGTGCCGGGCAGCGCGCCCGAGGCGATCCGGAGCCACTCCTCCATGCCCGGCTGGTATTCGCCCAGCACGTGCGGAGACAGATACACGAGCGTGCCGCCGCCCCGGACGAAGCGCTCCAGCGCGGCGACCTCCTCCTTCGTCACCGGCTGGGCCCGCGGCGCGGCGATGATCAGCGTGCGCGTGCCGGAGGGGAGCGACTCCAGCGAGGACGTCTGCGCGCCGACGTCGCGTCCGCGCTCCTGGAGGTAGACGAAGAGGGCCTTGAGCCCCATGGGGCCCGGGTTCGTGATGGAAGGCACGGGAGAGTCCGGCGGGGCCTCATGCGAGGCCAGGCCCACCGCCAGCGCCACGGCGATCATCAGCCCCAGGACGACCGCGACGCGCGCGTTCCTCACGGCCGGCCCTCCGCGAGCGCGCCGTGCAGCTGCTCCACGGACTCCACGAAGCGCGCGGCTTCCTCCCGCGACACCGGCTCCAGCGAATAGAAGGCCTGGTCGTACCAACCCACCAGCCGTTCCACCTCGCCCGTGACTCGCGCCGGGGCTCCTCGCGTGGGCAGCTCCGCGGCGAGCTCGCGGTTCGTCTTCACCCGGTCCGGCCGCGCCAGCTTGCGCTGCTCCAGCGTGGACAGCAGGCCCAGCAGGCCCTCGCGGATGGCCTCGCGCGCGTCCTCCGTCTCCAGCGCGGTGCGCGCCCGGCCCAGGTGTTCCCCGGGTGTGTCCAGCTCCAGGGGCGCGGCCTCGCCCTCCGCTCCCGGCGCGGCGACGGGCTTCCTGCTCCGGCGCCAGCGCACCCGCAGCACGCCGAACAGCACCACCGCCAGCGCCACGCCCAGCATCACCGCGCGCGTGGCCACCGCGAAGCCCTGCGCACCCCTGGATTCGAAGAGGCCTTCCAGCCAGGTCTGCAGCTCGCGCAGCAAGCGTGTCAGAAGGTCGCTGTTGCGCTGCCGGGCCCTCGCGAACTCCGGCCGGTCGAGGATGGCGCGCAGGCGCTCGGGCTCGCTCGTCACGCCGGACGCCGCAGCCGACTCCGCGTCCAGCGCGCACACGGCCTCCAGGTACACCGTGAGCTGCCGGGCCCGGTCCGGCGCCGTCTGTCCGGAGGTCCCGGGCGGCAGGGGCACGCCGTCCAGGGCTGCCACCAGCCGGTTCACCTCCGCGTCCAGCTCCTGGGGCCGGGAGCGCGCCGTGTCCTCGAGCCGGCGCGACACGGCCTCCCGGTCAGCGCACGGGGCAGGCGGCCAGGCAGGAGGAGCAGGGGCAGGGCGGGCACGGGGCGTCAGGGGGACTGCGTCACCGGCTCCGAGGTCGCGATCCGCCGCTCCAGGTCCAGGCCCTCGCGGCGCACGCGCATGTCCACGTAGAAGAACGCCGACACCACGAAGCTCAGCGGCGTGAAGAAGGACTGCCCCACCACCTGCAACAGCTCCGCGGGGACGAGCAGCGCCTGCGGGATCGCCGCCTGCGCCGCTGGATCCAGCAGGTTGCCGCCATAAGCGAGCCGGACGATCCACGCGGGCAGGCCCGACACCAGGCTCACCGCGATGAGGATGCCGCCCACCACCGTGGACAGCACCATGGCCCGCACCGTGCCCCGGCCCATGAACCCCGGCTCGACGCGGCCCTTCAGCAGGGCCCCGGAGCGCTTGAACGCCGCCCACGCCCCCACGTCCTCCATCGCCAGCACCGGCGGCAGGAGCATGAAGCGCAGGAAGTACCAGAGCACCGCCGCCAGCGCGCCCAGGCCCAGCACGATGGCGCCGATGATGATCAGCGCGATGCTCACCGCCGTGCCGCCGCCAGAGCCCTTGCCGGTGACTGCAGCGACCACCCCCAGCCCCATGACGATGGTGCCGGGCAGACACAGCAGGGCCGTCACACCCACGGACCACAGAATCGACAGGAGGTAGGTCGCGGTCAGCGTACCCAGGCGCGACGCCGCCCGGCGCAGCCCTTCCGAAGGACGCACCGGCTCCCCCAGCTGCGAGGGAATCACGTACCGGGCCGCCGCCGTGGTGGCGACCCAGAAGTTCCAGACAAGGAACACGTACAGCACGAGCATCAGCCCCAGCGCGATGCCGGACTGGCTCAGCGCCTGCGTGGGGTCCGTGCCCGCGGGAGCCTTGCCCAGTCCGGGCAGCACGCCCACCGTGCGCGTCATTGCGACGGTGAACGCCTTGACCGCGATGTAGTTGAGCAGGTCGAACCCCAGGCACAGCACGAACAGGGGCTTCAGGTGCGCGCGCCAGAACGTCGCCGCGCGGTCGATGATTTCTCCGATGGCGAGCGGGCGCAGCTCAACGGAGGTCGGGGAGGGCGTCACGGCCGCGCAGCATAGCGCCGCCTTCAACGCGCGGGTTCACCCATCACGAGCAGCGCCCGGGCCGCCGCGCGCGGATCCTCCGCCTCCAGCACGGCGGAGATGACCGCGACGCCCCAGGCCCCCGGCACCTCCCGAGCGCGCTCCGCCGTCATCCCGCCCAGCGCAGGCAGGGC
>NZ_JBKGHJ010000180.1:0-15278 GCF_046520365.1 Corallococcus sp. 4LFB | reverse complement strand
CTGGGGACGGGCACCGACGCGGGCACGGACGCCGGTACGGAGACCGACGCCGGTACGGAGACGGACGCGGGCACGGATGGCGGCGCCATCGACGCCGGCCCGGCTCCGGACGCGGGCACCGACGCAGGCACGGAGACGGACGCGGGCACCACGGCGACGCTGAGCGCGCTGGAGCCGGCCGCGGTCTTCGCTCGCTCGGGCACCACGGGTGAGACGATCCCGGAGACGCTTGAGGTCACGCTGAGCGCCGAGGCCGCCACGGACATCGTGGTCCAGGTCGCCTCGTCCAGCCCCTCGGTGGTCGTGGCCAACAACGGTCAGGTGACGGTGCCGGCGGGCTCGCGCTCCGCGGCGGTCATCGTGACGGCGGATGAGGCGGCGGGCTCCACCAAGTCGACGCTGACGGCGACGCTGGGTTCTGACTCGCGCACCGCCACGGTGCGCGTGCTCGGTGCGACCGAGGCGGCATCGCTGGCGTACCTGTCGCCGGAGACGGTGTCCCTGGCCTCCGGTGAGACGGCCAACGTCACCGTGACGCTCGACATCCCGGCCGCGGCGGCGACGTCCATCGCGCTGTCCACGACGGGCAACGTGGGCTCCGTGCCGGCCACCGTGACGGTGCCGGCCAACGAGATCTCCGCGAAGTTCACCTTCACCGCCGGCGCGTCCGGTTCAACGGGCACCATCGTGGCCACGCTCAACGGCCAGTCCGTGTCCGCCACGGCGAAGGTCAACGCCGCTCCGACGACGAACCACGTCGTCATCAGCGAGGTCGCCGCCGCCGGTCCGGCGTCCGGCACGACCGGCGACAACGACGAGTTCATCGAGCTCTACAACCCGACGAACGCCGAGGTGAACATCGGCGGCTGGAAGGTCCAGTACAAGAAGGACAAGGGTGGCACCTACACCAGCACCTACGTCCTGAAGGAGACCGCCCGCATCGCGCCCCACGGCTTCTTCCTCATCGCCCGGGACACCTTCCAGGGCCCCGGGACGCCCGACGAGAAGTGGGGCACGGCCCTCACCATGGGCGCGGGCGGTGGGCATGTCCGCATCGGTCCCAACAACCTCACGGACGCGCTCGCGGATCCCAACGTCGTGGACAAGCTGGGCTGGGGCTCGGGTGACGACGGGGAAGGCGGAGTCATCAAGGCCACGCCGTCAAAGGCCGGCAGCTTCGAGCGCAAAGCCAACGCCGCCTCGTCCGCCGCGACCATGGAGGGCACGGGCGTGGACGCGAAGAAGGGCAACAGCGAGGACACCAACGTGAACGGCGCGGACTTCATCCTCCGCACCACGCGCGACCCGCAGACCCGGGCAAGCGGCGGCACGGAAGTGCCGTGACGCACTGAGCAGTGACCGGCCCCCACCGTCCGTCCAGGAACGGTGGGGGCTGGAAATACCCGCGCGCTTTCGCCATAAGCGGGGGCGTGCGAGTCGTCTCCTGGAACGTCAACGGTCTGCGCTCCATCCACCGCAAGGGCTTCCTCCCGTGGCTGTCCAGGGCCCGGGCGGAGATCGTGGGGCTGCAGGAGGTGCGCGCCCGCGTGGAGCAGCTCCCCGCGGAGGTCCGCGCCCCCCGCCGCTGGAAGACCCACTTCGTGGCCGCCGAGCGCCCCGGTTACAGCGGCGTCGGCCTCTTCAGCCGCCACGAACCCGAAGAACTCACCACCACCCTGGACGCCCCGGAGCTGGACGCGGAGGGCCGCCTCCAGTTCGCCCGCTTCGGCAAGCTCACCGTCGTCAACGGCTACTTCCCCAACGGCAACGGGAAGGACCGGGACCTCTCCCGCATCCCCTTCAAGCTGGACTTCTACCGCCGCCTCTTCGCGCGCCTGGAGAAGCCGCTGCGCGACAACCAGCGCGTGCTGGTGATGGGCGACTTCAACACCGCCCACCAGGACATCGACCTGGCGCGCCCGCGCGAGAACCGCGAGACGAGCGGCTTCCGCCCGGAGGAGCGCGAGGAGTTCGACCGGTGGATCCGCTCGGGCTGGGTGGACACCTTCCGCCACTTCAACCCCCAGGGCGGCCACTACTCCTGGTGGAGTCAGCGCGCCGGCGTGCGCGAGAAGAACATCGGCTGGCGCATCGACTACGTGCTCGCCACCCCCGCGGCGCTGGCCTTCGTGAAGAAGGCCGCCGTGCATCCGGATGTCCACGGGTCGGATCACTGCCCCGTGAGCGTGGACCTGGACCCCTCGGTCCTCACCTGAACCCCCTCATGCCCAAGGCACGCCCCTCATGAACGCACTGCTCTCCATCTGGACCTGGGTCGAGGTGGGCCTCGTGGCCCTGGTGGGCTTCTTCGTCCAGCTCGCGCTGCTCATCACCACGTTCCTTTTCGACAAGCGCAAGTACGCGGTGGGCCGCTGCTTCCGCCTGGTGGGCGTCACCGCCGCGAAGCTCACGCCCTTCTGGCGCTTCGGCGTGCACGGCCCGGTGCCCGCCCACGTGGCGCCCAACACGGTGGTGGTGAGCAACCACGAGTCCAACGCGGATCCGTTCCTCATCTCCCACCTGCCGTGGGAGATGAAGTGGCTGGGCAAGGCGAGCCTCTTCAAGGTGCCCGTGGTGGGCTGGATGATGGGCATCGCCGGCGACATCCCGGTGGAGCGCGGCGACCGCGACTCGGCCACCGGCGCCATGGCGCGCTGCAAGCAGTGGATGCAGAAGGGGATGCCGGTGATGATCTTCCCGGAGGGCACGCGCTCCAAGACGGAGGAGCTGCTGCCCTTCAAGGACGGCGCCTTCCGGCTCGCCATCGAGATGCAGGCGGACGTGCTGCCCCTGGCGGTGAGCGGCACGCGGCTCGCGCTGCCCAAGCACTCGTGGCGCTTCGCCACGTCGCGCGGGCTGGTGACCGTGGGCACGCCCATCTCCACGAAGGGGATGACGCTGGACGACGTGGAGACGCTCAAGACCCAGGCGCGCGCCCAGATTGAAGCCCTGCGCGCGACGCTCAAGCCACTGACGGGGAGCGCGGCCCCCGTCCCGGCGACGGACACCCCCGCCGCCCCCTGAGCGGTCGGCGGACCGGGGGCGCGTATCGTTCAGAACCGCACGCGCCCCAGATTGTTGAACCCTCCAGGAGGGTCTGGACTAAGGAGTCCCCAGGTCCGTCCTCCACGGTCCGGCTCGGCGCGTGGCGCCCAGGAAGGAAGCGTGTGATGACCGCGGGCGGTCCTCGTGAAGAGCAGCGCGTGTCCACGGGCATCCCCGGCCTGGACACCGTGCTGTGCGGCGGCCTGCGCAAGGGCCGCATGTACATGGTCCTGGGTCTGCCGGGGGCGGGGAAGACCATCCTCGCCAACCAGATCTGCTTCCATCAGGCGGCCCAGGGACACCAGGTCCTCTACCTCACGCTCCTGGCTGAATCGCACACGGAGCTGGTGAGCAACCTGCAGACGCTGTCGTTCTTCGACCCGGCCTGCGTGCCGGGGAAGATCAGCTACCTGAGCGCCTTCACCATCCTGGAGCAGGGCGGGCTGGAGGCGCTCGCGGACCTGGTGCGCAAGGAGATCAAGGCGCACAAGGCGTCGCTGCTCGTGCTGGACGGGCTCCTGGCGGCGGAGGAGCTGGCCCCGTCGCGGCAGGCGCTCAAGAAGTTCATCCACGGCCTCCAGGTCGTGACGGGGCTCATCGGCTGCACCACGGTCGTGCTCACCACCGGCGGCACCAAGGGCCTGCGCGCGGAGCACACCATGGTGGACGGCCTGCTGGTGCTGCAGCAGCGCACCTTCGGCGTGCGCACCCTGCGCGAGCTGAGCGTGCGCAAGTTCCGCGGCAGCGCGTACAGGCTGGGCCAGCACGGCTTCGAGATCACCGGCGACGGGCTCACCGTCTACCCGCGCCTCGAATCCATGGTGGACGGCAACCTGGTGCCCGGGGCGGGGAAGCGCGAGCGCGACGCCTTCGGAGTGCCGGGCCTGGACACCATGCTCAAGGGTGGCGTGCCCGCGGGCTCCACCACCATCCTCCTGGGACCGCCGGGCAGCGGCAAGACGCTCCTGGGGCTCGCCTTCCTCGCGGAAGGGGCACGCCAGGGCGAGCGCGGCCACTACTTCGCCTTCTACGACGCGCCGGAGCGGATGCTCGCCCAGGCGGCCGGCGTGGGCATGCACATGCAGCCCCTGATGGAGCGCGGGGACCTGGAGGTGAGCTTCCGGCCCCCCACGGAGAACATCCTCGACAAGCTGGGGATGGAGCTGCTGACCACCATCCGCAGCGGCCGGGTGCGCCGCATCTTCCTGGACGGCTACGAAGCGCTCCTGCGCTCCTCGACGCGCAAGTCGCGGGTGGCCCGCTTCCTGGCGGCGCTCGTCAACGAGTGCCGGGTGCGCGAGGTGACGCTCATCTACACCGTCGAGGCCTCCTCCGCCTTCGGGCCGGTGGTGAAGTTCCCGCTCAAGGGCATCTCCATGGTGGCGGAGAACATCCTGTTCCTGCGCATGGTGGAGCTGCACTCCGGGCTGCGCCGCTTCATCGCGGCGCTCAAGGTGCGCAACAGCGCCTATGATCCCGCGCTGCGCGAGCTGGAGATCACCGGCGAGGGGCTCGAAGTGGGAGAGCCCTTCGCGGAAGGGCAGATGCTGATGACGGGGCTCGCGCGCACGCGGACTCCGGAGCCGACCCCGCTGCCGAAGCCGCGCCGCAAGCCGCGCGCGAGCACCTCGTCCTCCGCCAGGGCCACGCCGTCGAAGCCGCGCCGGAACGTCCGCAAGCGCCGAGGCAGCTGACCATGGGGCCCGTCCTCATCGTCGACGACGAGTTCGGCATCGTGGAGGCCGTGCGGGACCTCCTGTCGGACGAGGGCTACCGCACCGTCACCGCGCTCAATGGCCGCGAGGCCCTGGAGCGGATGGCGCAGGAGCGTCCGGCGATGGTGCTGCTCGACTACATGATGCCGGTGCTCAACGGGCCGGGCGTGCTGGAGTCCATGCAGAAGGACCCGGTCCTGCGCGACGTCCCGGTGGTGATGATGAGCGCCAGCCCGCCTGAGTTCTGGCAGCACCTGCCGTGCGCGGACTTCCTGCCCAAGCCCTTCGACATCGATCAACTCCTCGCCATGGTCCACCGCATCATCGGCGCGCGCCCCTGGCGCACTGAAGTCCGTCGTCCGGCCAGGGGGCCACGCGCCTCCAGGCCCCGGAACGTTGAAGCCAGGCCGTCCGCGCACCGCGGGCCGCCGCTCCGTTCCCATTCACCCCACCCACCACGTCCCCGGCGCCACGGCGCACTGCATTACCCGATTTGCGGCGTCCGCCGTGTTCCCGGCTGCTTGCAAATGGGTAAAGGGGGCTGGTATTTCTTCGCCAATCGAACGAACTCGCATGTTCGCGGTGGGCGGGGACGCGGGACGGCTCCAGGCGGCAGGAGCCCGGGCGGCGGGAGAGCGCAGCTTCTCCTCTGGCGTATGGCGGCGTGGGTGACGCGGCGCGACATGCGGGCGGCGGCTTCCAGCAGCTTCTGATTTCTTCGCCGTAAGAACGAAGTCATCCCAGCAAGACAACCCGGAGGGGATTCATGCTTCGCAACACGCGTTTCAAGTGGACGTTGGCGGCCGTCGGAGTTTTCGCGGTCGCGGGGCTCATTGGCGCCTGTGACCCCGAGGACGAGCCCACCCCCAGCACCCAGAACGACGCCGGTACCAAGACCGACGCGGGGACGAACACCGACGCGGGCAGCACCACGGACGCCGGCACCACGACCGACGCGGGCACGGAGACGGACGCGGGCACGGAGATGGACGCGGGCACGGAGACGGACGCCGGCGTGGATGCGGGCGTGACGCTGCCCCTGGCGGTGGATGGCACCTGGGCGCCCAGCGGCTACATGGGGGACGGCGCGGAGGAGGGCCTGGTGGACGAGCCCACCTGCATCACGCCGCGTCCGGGCTCCGGCCTGGGGACCTGCCACAAGTTCACCTACACGAAGAAGGGCCAGGGCTGGGCGGGCGTCTTCTGGCAGTACCCGGAAGGCAACTGGGGCAAGACCAACACGCCGGGCTTCCTGGTGCCGGATGGCGCGAAGGCCGTGACGTTCTACGCGTGGAGCGAGAAGGGCGGAGAGACCGTCGACTTCTTCGTGGGCTACGGCCCCGACTCCCAGGACGGCTTCGAGAAGAAGCTCAGCCCGGCCGCCGTGCTGACCAAGGAGCCGGTCAAGTACACGCTCGACATCAGCAAGATCCGCTACGCCGACGTGGCGGCGGGCTTCGGCTGGTCCGCGGGTGGCCACGATGAACCGTTCGTGTTCTTCATCGACGACATCCAGTGGAACTGACCCCCACACCCTGAGCGCCAGGCGCGCCAACAACGGAACGTGAGCGGACGATGAGAGCGGGAACGGCGGTGTTGACGGTCGATGCAGCGGGCATGCGCGCGCAGAACAGCGGCCTGCTGCTGAACATGATCTGGCGCGAGCGTCAGATCTCCCGGGCGGAGATCGCCCGGCGCACGGAGCTCAGCCCGTCGACCGTCTCCGCCATCGTCGCGGACCTGGAGCAGGCGGGCCTGGTGCGCAGCATCGGCGCCGGGGTCTCCCGCGGGGGCCGCCGTCCCACCCTCATCGGCTTCTGTGACGAGGCCTTCAGCCTGGTGGGCGTCGAACTGGGCGCCTCCCACGTCACCGTCGTCCTCACGGACCTCCGCGGCCGCGTGCGCACGCAGAGCAAGGCGAGCCACGCGGTGCGCGGCGATCCGGAAGGGTCGCTGCAGAAGGCGAGGGAGCTGGTCCACGAGTGCCTGGACGCCGAGCGCGTCCCGCGCCGCTCCGTGGTCGGCATGGGGGTGGCCGTGCCCAGCCCCGTGCACCCGGCCTCGCCCGGGAAGATGTCCCCCCTCATCCTGCCCGCGTGGAAGCACGTGGACGTGAAGGAGTGGTTCGAGACCACCTTCGACATGCCCGTGTTCGTGGACAACGACGCGAACCTCGGCGCGCTGTCGGAGTGCTTCTGGGGCGCGGGCTCCGGAGGCGAGGACCTGACGTACATCAAGCTGGCCACCGGTATCGGCGCCGGCCACATCATCCACGGCGACGTGTACCGGGGCGCTGGCGGAACGGCCGGTGAAATCGGCCACATCCCGGTGGACTCCAACGGGCCGCTCTGCGTGTGTGGCCTGAGGGGCTGCCTCGTCACGCTCATCGGCTCCACGGCGCTCACCGAACGCGCGCGCGAGCTGATGGGCACCCGCGGCCGCAAGGGCCCCACCGTGCGCGACCTGGTGGAGGGCGCCGCGCGCGACGCCGCCGCGAAGCAGATCATCGACGGCATGGGCGCCTACCTGGGCATCGCCGTGGGCGGCCTGCTCAACCTGCTCAACCCCGCCATCGTCGTGCTGGGCGGGGAGATCTCCTCCGTGGGCGAGATGCTGCTCGACCCCCTGCGCGCGTCCGTGCGGCAGCGCGCCCTGTCCGTCTCCATGGCGGAGACGCGCATCGTCACGTCGACGCTGGGAGAGCGCGCCATCGCCGTGGGCGCCGCCACCCTGGTGCTCCAGGCGGCGCTGCGCGACCGCTCCCTCTTTCCCACGCAGAACGTCGGGAGAACCGCATGACATCGCGCCGTGTTGTCCTCGCCCTGGCCCTCTCGGGCCTGGGGATGGCTTCGTGTGATCCGGCAGCAGGTCTGGATAACAAGAAAAACGAGCAACCCGCTCCCGTGACGGAGCAGCCGGGCACGGGCTGGGAGCTCGTCTGGCAGGACGAGTTCGACGGTCCCGCGGGCACGCTGCCGTCGAAGGAGCGCTGGGTTCCAGACGTGGGCGGGGACGGGTGGGGCAACGGCCAGTTCGAATACGACACCGCGCGGGCGGAGAACGCGTCGCTGGACGGCGAGGGCCACCTGGCCATCACCGCGCGCAAGGAGCGCTACGGCGGCAACGACTACACGTCCGCGCGGCTGACGACGAAGAACCGCTACACGAAGACGTACGGCCGCATCGAGGCGCGCATCCACCTGCCCACCGGCCGGGGCATCTGGCCGGCGTTCTGGATGCTGGGCGCGGACGTGGACTCCGTCGGCTGGCCGGAGTGCGGCGAGATCGACATCATGGAGTACCGCGGGCAGATCCCCTCCATCGTCCGGGGCTCGCTGCACGGGCCGGGCTACTCCGGCGGCGCGAACGTCGGCCGTGAGCACGCCGTCTCCGGCGCGCCGCTCTCCGCGGACTTCCACGTCTACGCGGTGGAGTGGGAGCCGGAGCGCATCCGCTTCATCCTCGACGACACCGTCTTCTTCGAGGCCACGCCGAAGAACCTGCCCGCCGGCAAGAAGTGGGTCTACGACCATCCGCACTTCCTCATCCTGAACGTCGCGGTGGGCGGCGCGTTCGTGGGGCCGCCTGACGCCAGCACGGTGTTCCCGCAGACGATGAAGGTGGACTACGTGCGCGTCTACGAGAGGGCCGCGCAGTGAGCTTCGCCCGCGCGCTCCTGCCGCTGGCCTTGCTGGTGGCGTGCTCGTCGGATCCACGCCCCCGGCCGCCGGGCGTGCTGTTCGTCTCCGTGGAGCAGCAGAGCGCGTGGGTGCGCAACTTCAACCCGCTGTTCGCGGGCGCCGGTGCGCGCTGGCCACCGGGCGGGCGTGTACGAGTGCATGGAGATCTTCAGCTCCGCGCAGGGCAAGTGGGTGCCGTGGCTCGCCACCGGCCACGCGTGGTCGGAGGACCAGCGCACGCTGCGCTTCACCCTGCGCGACGGCGTCCGCTGGTCCGACGGCAAGCCCTTCAGCGCCGACGACGTCGTCTTCACCTTCGGCCTGCTCAAGCAGCACCCGGCGCTGGACGCGGGCGGCGTGTGGCGCTTCCTCACGGACGTGAAGTCCGAAGGGAAGGGGACGGTCGCCTTCACCTTCTCGCGCGTGTACCTGCCGGGCTTCAGCGACCTGGCGCACCAGATCATCGTGCCCCGGCACGTCTGGAAGGACGTCGCGGATCCGGTGACGTTCACCAACCCGGAGCCGGTGGCCACCGGGCCCTTCACCCAGGTGACGCTGTTCCGCAACCAGGTCTACGAACTGGGCAGGAACCCGCACTACTGGCAGCCCGGCAAGCCCGCGGTGTCGGCGCTGCGCTTCCTCGCGTTCCCCACCAACGACCAGGCCAACATGGCGCTGGTGGAGGGGGAGGTGGACTGGGCGGGCAACTTCGTGCCGGCGGTGGACCGCACCTTCGTGTCGCGCGACCCCGCGCACCACTCGCGCTGGTTCCCGCTCTACGGCAGCACCGTCTTCCTCTACCCCAACACCACGCGCCCGCCGCTGGACGACGTGCGCGTGCGCAAGGCGCTGAGCATGGCGCTGGACCGCGACCGGCTGGTGGAGGTGGCCATGTACGGCTACACCCGCCCCGCGGACGCCACCGCGCTCAACGACGCGTACACCGGCTGGAAGGATCCGCGGGTCGCGAAGGACGCGTGGACGCATTACGACCAGGCCGCGGCGAACAAGCTCCTGGACGAGGTGGGCCTCACGCGCGGCGCGGACGGGATGCGGCGCCTGAAGGACGGGCAGCCCTTCGCGCTGGACCTGGAGGTGGTGAGCGGGTGGTCGGACTGGGTGCGGGCGGGCAGGTGGTGGGCCGCGACCTGCGCAAGCTGGGCATCGGCGTGACGCTCAAGACGTACGAGTTCGGCACCTGGTTCACGCGCCTGCAGAAGGGCGAGTTCCAGCTGGCCATCTCGTGGTCGCTGGACGGCCCCACGCCGTACAACTTCTACAAGTGGCTCTTGTCGCCGCGCACGGTGCGGCCGGTGGGCGAGGTGGCCGCGGCCAACTGGCACCGCATGGGCGACGCGCAGGCGGATGAGCTGCTCGTGCGCTTCGAGCGCGCCGGCACGCCGGAGGAGCAGCACGCGCTGATGTCCCAGGTGCAGCAGCGCTTCTCCGCCACCGCGCCCGCGATTCCGCTGTTCCCGAACCCGTCCTGGGGCGAGTCCAACTCCCTGCGCTTCACGGGCTTCCCCACCGAGCAGAACCCCTACGCGCGGCTCGCGCCGCACGCGGAGCCCGACAGCCTGCTGGTGCTGACGGAGCTGACCCCGAGGGAGCGCTGACCATGGGCCGCTACATCCTCCGGCGACTGGGCTTCTACCTCATCGCCGCGTGGGCCTCGCTCACGCTCAACTTCATCATCCCGCGGCTGGCCCCCGGCGACCCGGCGGCGGCCATGTTCGCGCGCTTCGAGGGCAAGGTGGCCCCGGAGGCCATGGGCGCGCTGAAGGCCGCGTTCGGCTTCACGGACGCGCCGCTCTACGCCCAGTACTTCACGTACCTGAAGCACCTGGTGCGGGGGGACCTGGGCATGTCCTACGCGTACTTCCCCTCGCGGGTGACGGAGGTGATTGGCACCGGCTTGATGTGGACGGTGGGGCTGGCGGGCGTCGCGGTCATCATCAGCTTCGTGGTGGGGTCGTTCCTGGGCGTGCTCGCCGCGTGGAACCGGGGCGGGTGGCTGGACTCGGGGCTGGCGCCCGCGCTCGCGTTCCTGGGGGCCTTCCCGTACTTCTGGCTGGCCATGCTGGCGCTCTACCTCTTCGGCTTCGTGCTGGGGTGGTTCCCGCTGCGCCACGCGTACGGGCACGACATGGAGCCGGGGCTGTCGTTCGCGTTCGCCGCGGACGTGGCCCGCCACGCGGTGCTGCCCGCGTCCTCCATCGTGGTGGCCACGCTGGGCGGGTGGATGCTGGGCATGCGCAACACGATGGTGGCCACGCTGGGCACGGACTCCATCCGGCTGGCGCACGCGCGCGGCCTGCCGCCCCGGCAGGTGATGCTGCGCTACGCGGCCCGCAACGCGCTCTTGCCCAACGTCACCAGCTTCGGCATGGCGGTGGGCTTCGTGCTGTCCGGTTCGCTGCTCACGGAGATCGTCTTCTCCTATCCGGGCACGGGCTACCTGCTCATCCTCGCCGTGCGCAACCAGGACTACCCGCTGATGCAGGGGCTGTTCCTGGTCATCACCCTGGCGGTGCTCGCGGCGAACTTCGCCGTGGACCTCCTCTGCCTCTGGCTGGACCCGAGGACCCGCGCCCATGCGTGACTTCCTGCGAAGGCTCTCCCGCCACCGGAAGGCGGCGGTGGGCGGCGGCCTGCTCGTGTTCTTCCTCCTGCTCGCGGTGGTGGGGCCCTTCTTCGTGATGGACCCCACGGACCTCGTCGGCCGGCCGCACCAGCCGCCCAACGCGGCGCATTGGCTCGGCACCACGGGGCAGGGGCAGGACGTGCTCGCGCAGACGGTGGTGGGCGCGCGCGAGACGCTGGCGGTGGGCTTCGCGGTGGGCGCGCTCGTCACGCTGGTGGGCGCGCTGGTGGGCGTCACCGCCGGCTACCTGGGCCGCCGCGTGGACGACGTGCTGTCGCTCACCACCAACGTGTTCCTGGTGATTCCTGGCATGCCGCTGGCCATCGTGCTGGGCGCGTACCTGCCGTCCGGCCCGCTGCGCATGGTGGCGGTGCTGACCGTGGCGGGCTGGGCGTGGAACGCGCGCGTGTTCCGCGCGGAGTCGCTGGCCCTGCGCGGGCGCGACTTCGTGTCCGCGGCGGTGGTGACGGGGGAGAGCCACTCGCGCATCGTGTCGCGGGAGCTGTTGCCCAACATGGCGTCGCTGCTGGGCTCGTCGTTCATCGGGAACACGCTCTACGCGGTGGGCGCGCAGGTGGGCCTGGAGTTCCTGGGCCTGGGCGACGTCAGCACGGTGACGTGGGGCACCAACCTGTACTGGGCCAGCAACGACGCGGCGCTGCTCACGCGCTCCTGGTGGATCTTCGTCCCCACGGGCGTGTGCATCGCGCTGGTGGGCTTCGCGCTCACGCTGGTGAGCTCCGCCATCGACGAAATGACCAACCCCGCGCTGCGCGTGCACAAGGCCGCGCCGCTGCCCGGGGGACCCGTCGCCCGTGCGCACCTGGAGCGGCCGGTGCCGGGCGTGCTCCTGCGCGTGGAGGACCTGTGCATCGACTACGCGACGGAGAAGGGCGCCTCGCGCGTGGTGGACTCGGTGTCGTTCGACGTGGCGCCCGGCGAGGTGTTCGGCCTGGCGGGCGAGTCCGGCAGCGGCAAGTCCACCATCGGCTCCGCGCTCCTGGGCCTGCTGCCTGCCTCCGCGCGCGTCACGCAGGGGCGCATCCTCTTCAACGGCATGGACGTCACCGCGCTGGAGGGCGCGGCCCTGCGCGCGTTCCGCTGGCGTCAGGTGTCCATGGTGTTCCAGAGCGCCATGAGCGCGCTCAACCCGGTGCTCACGCTGGGCGAGCAGTTCCACGACACGCTCGCGGCGCACGGCCGCGTGTCGCGCGGCACGTCCTACGCCCGCGCGCGGGAGCTCCTGGGCATGGTGGGCCTGTCGCCGGACCTGGTGACGGCGTGGCCGCACCAGCTCTCCGGCGGCATGCGGCAGCGCGTGGGCATCGCGCTGGCGCTGGCCCTGGAGCCCCGGCTGATCATCATGGACGAGCCCACCACGGCGCTGGACGTCGTGGTGCAGAAGGAGCTGCTCCAGCGCATGGTGGAGCTCAAGCAGCGGCTGGGCTTCGCCATGCTCTTCATCACGCATGACCTGCCGCTGCTGCTCGCGCTGTCGGACCGCGTGGGCGTGCTCCAGGCCGGCAAGCTGGTGGAGGTGGACACGTCCGCCAACCTGCGCGCCGGGGCCCGTCACCCGTACACGCAGCTGCTGCTGTCCTCGTTCCCGCACCTGTCCGCGAAGGACGCCGCGCCCCGGCCGGTGCAGGCGCCGGAGCTGTCCGTGTCCCGGCCGTCCACGCGCATCGCCGCCATCCCCGGAGGTCACCGATGAGCGCCCCCCTCCTGGAAGCGGAAGGCCTCACCCGCAGCTACCTGGGCGGCGGCTTCTTCTCCCGCGAGCGCAAGCCCATCCTCAAGGGCGTGTCCTTCTCCCTCCAGCCGGGGGAGATCGTCGCGCTGGTGGGCGAGTCCGGCAGCGGCAAGTCCACGCTGGCGCGGCTGCTGGCACGGCTGGACATGCCGGACGCGGGCCAGCTGCGGCTCGCCGGACGC
This sequence comes from Corallococcus sp. 4LFB, assembly GCF_046520365.1. Lineage (NCBI taxonomy): Bacteria > Pseudomonadati > Myxococcota > Myxococcia > Myxococcales > Myxococcaceae > Corallococcus > Corallococcus sp. 4LFB. Next base: position 2,259 of record NZ_JBKGHJ010000180.1, on the reverse strand, counting down.
GACGTGCTGGCGGACGGCGGCGCCCAGGCGTCGCTCGACTACCGGGGCCGCGTGCAGATGGTGTTCCAGGATCCGTTCGCGTCCCTCAACCCCGTGCACACGGTGGCCTATCACCTGGAGCGGCCGCTCGTGCGCCACGGCCGGGTGCCCAGGTCCGGCCTGCGCACGAAGGTGCTGTCGCTCCTGGAGTCCGTGGGCCTGACGCCCGCGGAGGCCTTCGCGAAGCGCTACCCGCATGAGCTGTCCGGCGGCCAGCGCCAGCGCGTGGCGGTGGCGCGCGCCCTGGCGGTGGAGCCGCAGGTCATCATCGCGGACGAGCCCACGTCGATGCTGGACGTGTCCACGCGCAAGGGCGTGCTGCAGCTCTTGCGCGGCCTCACGCAGGAGCGCGGCATCGGCATCCTGTTCATCACCCACGACCTGGCGAGCGCGCGCCACCTGGCCGACCGCATCCTCGTGCTCTACGCGGGCACGGTGGTGGAGGCGGGCAGGGCGGACGAGGTGCTGCGCCAGCCGCGCCACCCGTACACGCAGCTGCTGCTGTCCGCGGTGCCAGACGGGGACGACTTCCTCCAGGCCGCGCTGCCGGTGCGCCCCACCACGCAGGCGCCGCCGCTCGTGGGCTGTCCCTTCTCCCCGCGCTGCCCGGTGTCCGAGCCGCGCTGCTCCACCCTCACTCCTCCCGACGTCCTCCCGGCCGCGAATCACCTCGTCCGCTGCCACCTTGAAGTTCCGAAAGGAGTCTCCGCCGATGCGTCAGTTTCCTCCTGACTTCCTCTGGGGCGTGGCCACCTCCGCGTATCAGATTGAAGGCGCCACCCGCGTGGACGGCCGGGGCGAGTCCATCTGGGACCGCTTCGCCGCCACCCCGGGGAAGATCCAAGACAGGTCCGACGGCTCGGTGGCCTGTGAGCACTACCGCCGCTGGCCGGAGGACATCGAGCTGATGCGCTGGATGGGGCTGAAGTCCTACCGCTTCTCCATCGCGTGGCCGCGCATCCTCCCGGAGGGCCGTGGCCGGGTGAACGGCGCGGGCGTGGACTTCTACTCGCGCCTCGTGGACTCGCTGCTGGGCGCGGGCATCGAGCCCTTCGTCACGCTCTACCACTGGGACCTGCCGCAGGTGCTGGAGGACCAGGGCGGCTGGCCCGCGCGCGCCACCGGCGACGCCTTCGTGGAGTACGCGGACGTCATCAGCCGCGCGCTGGGCGACCGCGTGAAGCGGTGGATCACCCACAACGAGCCCTGGTGCATCAGCTACCTGGGCTACGGCAACGGCGAGCACGCCCCGGGCCACAAGGACTGGGCCAAGATGCTGGCCGCGGCGCACACGCTGCTGGTGTCGCACGGCAACGCGGTGAAGGTGCTGCGCGCCAACGTGCAGCGCGCGGAGGTGGGCATCACCCTCAACCTCACGCCGGGCGAGCCCGCGTCGCCCAGCCCGGAGGACGCGGACGCGACCCGCGACTTCGACGGCGGCTTCAACCGCTGGTTCCTGGAGCCGCTCTACGGCCGGGGCTACCCGCAGGACACGATCGAGGACCACGTGAAGGCGGGCCGCATCCCGTCCTCGCACCTGGACTTCATCCAGCCCGGCGACCTGGAGACCATCGCCACGCCCACCGACTTCCTGGGCGTGAACTTCTATTCGCGCGCGGTCCTGCGCAGCAACCGCATCCCGGAGGAGCAGAACGCGCCCCGCACGGTGTTCGTGCGCCCGGACAAGACGGACATGGACTGGGAGGTGTGCCCGGCCTCCCTCACGCGTCTGCTGGTGCATCTGGAGAAGGAATACAGGCCCGGCCCCATCTACATCACGGAGAACGGCTGCGCGTACTCCACGGCCCCCAGCGCGGATGGCCGCGTGCACGACGTGCAGCGTGTGGAGTACCTGCGCGGGCACCTGGAGGCGTGCGGTGACGCCATCGCGCAGGGCGTGAACCTGGCGGGTTACTTCGCGTGGTCGCTGCTGGACAACTTCGAGTGGGCCTACGGGTACACCAAGCGCTTCGGCCTGGTGTGGGTGGACTACGCCACCCAGCAGCGCATCCCGAAGGACAGCGCCCATCTCTATCGCGACGTCGTGGCCCACAACGGCCTGGACGTGGAGCAGGCTGCTTGAAAAGGCTCTTCCTGACGACGTGTCTGGCGCTGTGCGGCGGCACCCAGGCGTTCGCCCAGGTGTCCGGTGCGGGCGCTCCCGTGCAGTCCCCGCCCGCGGCGCAGCCGCCCTCGGCCGGCTCCGTGGACGCCGCCGCG